>NZ_JBHYZV010000113.1:0-18901 GCF_042753905.1 Streptomyces sp. NPDC059248
GGTGACTCCGGCTACTCCGGCAGGAAGAAGGACTGTGGCCCGTCCGGGTCGGGGTGAGGGGCGGTGCCGCATAGCGCGGCGCCGCCCCTCACCCGTTCACCGTCGGGCGTTCACCGGGCCCGGCCCGTCAGGGCCGCACCTGCCGTACCGCCACCGCGTCGTACTCCGTGTCCGGCGCCGGCGCCACGTCGAACCGGGCGTTCGGCAGATAGAGCCGGTCCCCGAACGCCGCCACGGTCGTCGGGACCCGGAACCGGGGGTCGGTGATCGCGGCGATCTCCCGGGCCCGGGTGCCCGCCCGGTCGAGCCGGAGCGCGTTGACGGTGTTCGCGAACTGCTGGACGACGTAGAGGACCCGGCCGCGCAGCAGCAGCCCGTCCGCGGCGGGCAGCCGCAGCGTCCCCGTGTCGATCCGCCGGGCCACGCCGGTGGCGGGGTCCACCCGGACCAGGGATCCGCCGTCGAGCGTCGCGTTGGCCACGATCAGGGCTCGCCCGTCGGGGGTCCGGCAGATCCCGTTGCCGGCGAAGGAGGGCCCCTGCTCCCAGTCCCCGGTCAGCGGCAGCGGCTCGACCCGGTCGCCCGGCGCGCCGTCGCGGCCCAGCGGCAGCCGGAACAGATGTGGGGTGAACGAGTCGGTGAACCAGGCGGCGCCGGGGGTCAGGACGACATCGTTGACGAAGGTGTTCGCCGCGCCGATACCACCGTAGTGCCGTAGCTCCCCGCCTGTGGCGGCGTCGGCGACCCGGATCTCCCGGGCCGCCCCGCCGGCCAGGAAGAGCCGCCGCTCCGCCCGGTCGATCGTGAGCCCGATCACCGGGTGCTCGGCGCCCCGCGGGGCGACGAGGACCCGTCCGGCGCCGGTGGCCAGCGCGACCCGCAGGACCGAGCCGTCGGCCATGGAGCCGAAGTAGGCGTACGGGCGCGACCCGATGGTGATGCCCTCGGGGCGGAACCCGTTCGGCAGCGGGAAGCGGTCCGGCCAGGTCGCGGCGGGTCCCGGGCCGGCGCGATCGCCGTACGGGGCGGCCCGGGCGGCGGGGGCGAGCGGCCCGGCGAGAGCCGCCCCGCCGAGAGCGGCGGTCAGAATCCCCCTGCGCGACAAAGATCGGTGCATGGAACATCCTTTCAACGGCCGACAGCGGACCGGGTCCGGCGGACTGCTCCCAACCTCGCACACCGGCCCGCCCCGAGGGCGATGACAACACGGAAAAGCCGGATCACCGGGGCGGTTATTCCCCCGGTGATCCGGCGCTTTTCTCCGTTGCCGTCCACTACGGCGATGGTTCGGACGGGTCGTCAGCGGCCCGCGGAAGGCAGGGTCAGAGGGCCACGCCCAGCAGCGCGTCCACGCTCCGCGAGATCAGTCCGGGCGCGCCCTCGTCCGTACCGCCGGAGGAGCCCTGGAGCTCCGCCCAGCGGTCGACGGCGGCGAGCGCGGCCGGGGTGTCGAGATCGTCGGCGAGGGCGGTACGGATCTCGTCGAGCACACCGTCGGCGGCGGGCCCGTCGGGGCGGGACACGGCGGCGCGCCAGCGGGCGAGCCGCTCCTCGGCCGCCGTCAGCTCGGCCTCCGTCCACTCCCAGTCCGCCCGGTAGTGGTGGGCGAGGAGCGCGAGCCGGATCGCGGCCGGGTCGGTGCCGGCCCGGCGCAGCGTCGAGACGAAGACCAGGTTCCCCTTGGACTTCGACATCTTCGCGCCGTCCAGGGCGACCATGCCCGCGTGGACATAGGCCTGGGCGAAGGGGTGTTCACCGGTCAGGGCCTGGGCGTGGGACGCGCCCATCTCGTGGTGCGGGAAGACCAGGTCGGAGCCGCCGCCCTGGATGTCGAAGCCCATCCCGAGGTGGTCGAGGGCGATGGCGACGCACTCGATGTGCCAGCCGGGGCGGCCGGGGCCGAGGCTTCGGCCGTCCCAGTGGGGTTCGCCGTCGCGGGCGGCCAGCCACAGCATCGGGTCGACCGGGTTCTTCTTGCCCGGCCGCTCCGGGTCGCCGCCGCGTTCGGCGGAGAGCAGGCGCATCGCCTCGGCGTCGAGCCCGGAGACCTCCCCGAAGTGGGGGTCGCTCTCGACCGAGAAGTAGATGTCGCCGTCGAGTTCGTACGCGGCCCCGGCGTCCCGGAGCCGTTCCACCAGGGGGACGATCCGGGGTATGGCCTCCACCGCGCCGATGTAGTGGCGGGGCGGGAGCATCCGCAGGGCCGTCATGTCCTCGCGGAAGAGCTTGGTCTCGCGCTCGGCGAGCTGGGTCCAGTCCTCGTTGTCGCGTACCGCGCGTTCGAGGAGGGGGTCGTCGATATCGGTGACGTTCTGGACATAGTGAACCTGTCGCTTCGTGTCGAGCCACACGCGCTGCACGAGATCGAACGCGTTGTAGGTCGCCGCGTGACCCAGGTGGGTCGCGTCGTACGGGGTGATCCCGCAGACGTAGAGACGGGCGACGGGACCGGGGGCGAGGGTGACTCGCTCGCCGGTCGCGGTGTCGTGAATCGTGAGGTCGCGGCCCTTGCCGGGCAGGGCGGGGACCTCGGAAGCGGGCCAGGCATGCATGCCTCCGAGCCTAACCGCAGCCCCGGCGCTGACGCCCCCGCGGGGGGCGGTGACCTCGGCGGGACCTCGGTGTTCTTCCCCACCCCCGGCCTCCCGAAACCGGTCG
This sequence comes from Streptomyces sp. NPDC059248, assembly GCF_042753905.1. Taxonomy (NCBI): domain Bacteria; kingdom Bacillati; phylum Actinomycetota; class Actinomycetes; order Kitasatosporales; family Streptomycetaceae; genus Streptomyces; species Streptomyces sp. NPDC059248. The sequence continues at coordinate 2,659 of NZ_JBHYZV010000113.1, forward strand.
GACGGGGCCGCGCGCGCCGTCGCGGGGGCGGGCTGCGCGGTCCCGGTCCCGGGGCGGGTTCGTGCGGGATCCGTCAGACCGGGGGCCAGGGAATGGCGGGCCACTCCCCCGTCGGGACGGGGTGGCGGCCGGTCTCGCGGAGGCCGGCCAGCCGGGCGCGGACCGCGTCGACTTCGGCGGGGGTGAGGAGTTCCGCCAGCCGGTCGGCGAGCGGCGCGCCGGGGGCCAGCGCCGCGGCGAGGGCCGTGAGGGCGGGGAGGGTGTCGGGGGGCAGGGGCTCCCCGGCCCAGCCCCACAGCAGGGTGCGGAGCTTGGCGTCGGCGTTGAAGGTGACGCCGTGGTCGATCGCGTAGAGCGTGCCGTCCGCCGACGGCAGCAGATGACCGCCCTTGCGGTCGCCGTTGTTGATCACCGCGTCGAGGATCGCGAGACGGCGGAGCCGTTCGTCGTCCGCGTGGACGAGGAGCGCCGTACGGCCCTCGCCCACCTGGGCGAGGCCGACGGCCTTCCAGCCGGCTCCGGGCTCGTCGCCGTCGACGAGGGCGAGCAGCCCGGCGCCCGGGTCGGCGTCGATCCAGAGCTGGACCATGCCCCGGCCGTACGGTCCTTCGCGCAGGACGGTCGGCGGGACGAGGCCCCAGCCGAGCGCCTCGGAGACCTCGTAGGCGGCGACCTCGCGTTCGGCGAGGGTGCCGTCGGGGAAGTCCCACAGGGGCCGCTCACCGGCGACGGGCTTGTAGACGCAGGACGCCTCGTCGCCGTCGAGGGCGACCGAGCAGAGCAGGACCGCGTTGGACGCCTCGGGTACCCGGCCGCGCACGGTCAGCTCGCCCCCGCTGAGCAGGCGCAGCACCTCCGCACGGTCGCGAGGGGCGCTCACGCCCCCCGGCGGTATCCGTTCTGGCGGGGGCATACATGTCCTTCCGGGTCGAGCGGGAGGCTGCACAGCGGGCACGGGGGGCGTCCGGCGTTGACGACGTCGAGGGCGCGTTTCGCGAAGGCGCGGGCCTGGGCCCCGGTGAGCCGGACCCGGAGCATCGGAGGGCCGTTCTCCTCGTCCTGGAGCAGTCGCTCCTCGGCCTCGGCGAGGTCCTCGTCGGAGTCGGCGTCCAGCTCGACCAGCGCCTGGGCCTCGACGATCATGCGCTGTTCCTCGCCGTCCCAGGCCAGAGCCATCGTGCCGACCCGGAACTCCTCCTCGACGGGCGCGTCGAGCGGGGCGGTGTCGGCGATGTCCCCGGGGGCGACCGCGGGCACCGGCGCATTGCCGCCGGTACGCCGTACGACCTCGTCGAGCAGTTCGTCGATCCGCTCGGCGAGCGCCGCCACCTGGGTCTTCTCCAGGGCGACACTGGTGACGCGGCCTCCGGCTGATGCCTGGAGGAAGAACGTACGGCGTCCGGGGAGCCCGACCGTACCGGCGACGAACCGGTCCGGCGGGTCGTAGAGGAACACCTGACGGGACACGCTCTGACTCCCTCGGGGCTCGGGAACAGCCGCCGGGCCGTGCGGTGACGGCGTGGTGGCTGTACTGGGTCGGCTGGGTCGGCTGTGACGGACACGGCGCCGGCGGCACGGGATGGTGGGGCGCTGCCACGGGCCGTGCGGCCGTACGCGGCGGCCGCTTGTCCACCCTACTGCGCCCGACGATCACGGGGCGCCCGCACCACCCCCTACCACCGCGTTCCCCTCGGGGGTGCCTTCGGCACCGGGCCGGGGGCCGTCGTCGCGGTGGTCGGGGCGCGGGGCGAGCGCGCCGAATTCGCCGGTGTCGCCGAGGCGGAGCAGGAAGGGGCGCGTTCTGGTGTACCGGAGGGCGGTGACGGAGCACGGCTCGGCGTGCAGCCGCTGGAAGAGGTCGAGATGGAGGCCGAGGGCGTCGGCGACGATCGCCTTGATGATGTCTCCGTGGGTGCACATGAGGTAGGTCGCGTCCGGGCCGTGCTCCGCCGTCACCCGGGTGTCCCAGTCGCGGACCGCGTCGACCGCGCGGTTCTGCATGGCGCGCATGGACTCGCCGCCGGGGAAGGCGGCGGCCGACGGATGGTGCTGGACGATCTCCATGAGGGGGTCGTCGGCCAGCTCGGCCAGCTTGCGTCCCGACCATGCGCCGTAGTCGCACTCGGCGATCCGGTCGTCGGTCACCAGCTCCAGGCCGGGACGGGTGTCGAGCAGGGGCCGGAGGGTCTCCCGGCATCTCTGCTGGGGGCTGGTGACTGCGACGGCGAGGGGCACGGCGGCGAGGCGGCCGGGGAGCGCGGCCGCCTGTTCGACTCCGCGCTCGTCGAGCCCGACCCCGGGGGTCCGGCCGGCGAGCACCGCCGCCGTATTCGCGGTGGAGCGTCCGTGGCGTACGAGAATCAGCGTGGCCATGTCCGCCAGGGTAGGGGGCCCGGCGAGACCCGTGGGGGCCCTGTGGACAACGGGCTCAGAACGCGGGGGCGGCCGTGGCGGGTCCGTCGAGGGCGCCCCGGCGTTCCGGCATCCGCAACCGGACCATCCGGCGCCAGCCGCCGAACCGTTCGTAGGCGTAGATCGCGTGGACTCCGGCGGTGAGGACGGCCGCCTTCGGTTTCGACCAGCCCAGCAGACGCCCCATGCGGGAGGTGACGGCGAGGCTGACGTCTCGGTAGATCCTGATCTCCGCGAGGGCGCACTCGCGCAGGGTCCGCCGGATCACCGCGCCGTGTCCCGCGGCGGCGAGGCGCAGCAACTCCTCGTGGCAGTAGGCGAGGTGGTTGTCCTCGTCGTGGGAGATCATCCGGATCGCCTTGCCGACCTCCGGGTGGTCGCCGAAGAACTTGACCAGCATCTCCATCTGGTCGGCCGCGCGCTGCTCGGTGACGCGGCTGTGGGAGAGATAGACGACGATGTCCCGCTCGGTGAGGGGCGCGTCGGCGCCCAGTTTCTCGTGGGCGAGGCCGATGCCGGTGCGTTCGAGGAGCATCGTGTAGTCGGTTTCGGGCGGTACCGGTACAGGTTCGAGGCCGCGCTTCTTCAGCAGGGCGTTGAAGATCCTGCCGTGCTTGTCCTCGTCGGCGCCGTGGCGGGTGATCCTCGGGGCGAGGTCCCGCAGTGCGGGGGGCACCAGTGCGGCGATGCGCGCGTTCTCCCAGCCCCCCTGGGTCTCGCCGCTGGCCGCGATGGAGCAGAAGAGCTGGTAGGAATCGTCGTTGTCGAGGATCTCCTGGAACAGGCTTCGGGCCGAGAGCATGGCTGCACCTCCTGAAGGCATCCGCAAAGAACGAGTCAAATGCCGATGGACCGAGGTGGCAACAGCTCGGTCGGCCACATGCGCCGAACGGGTCATCCGGCGCGTTCTCCGGCGTCCGGCCCGGTCCCGGACGCCGGGAAACCCGCCGGCCGCGGCGGACCGGTCGGGCCCGCCGCGGCGCGCAGGGTCACGGCGCGCAGGGTCACGCCAGCCCGGCGCGCTCCCATGCCTCGGTACCGGCGCGCAGGGCGGCGAGGCGCTCGTCGAGGGTGAATCCGGCCGGGGAGAGCGTCAGGGTCGTGACCCCCGCCTCCGCGTAGGCGCGCATCCGGTCGGCGATCCGCTCGACCGGCCCGAGCAGGGCGGTGGAGTCGATGAGCTCCTGCGGTACGGCGGCGGCGGCGCCGTTCTTGTCCCCGGCCAGGTACCTGTCCTGGATCTCGGTCGCCGCCTCCTCGTACCCCATGCGCCGGGCCAGCTGGTTGTAGAAGTTCTGCTGACGGCTGCCCATACCGCCGACGTACAGGGCCGTGTAGGGGCGGAACAGGTCGGCGAGCGCGGCGACGTCGTCGCCGACGGCGAGCGGCACGGTCGGACAGACGTCGAAGCCCTCCATGGTCTTCCCGGCCTTCTCACGGCCCGCCCGCAGATGGCGGATCGCCGTGTCCTCCAGGTGGTCGGCGGAGGGGAATATCAGCAGGGCGCCGTCGGCGATCTCGCCGGTCTGTTCGAGGTTCTTGGGGCCGATGGCGGCGATGTAGAGGGGGATGTGTTCGCGTTCGGGGTGGACGGTGAGCTTCAGCGCCTTGCCGGGTCCGTCGGGCAGCGGCAGGGTCCAGTGGGCCCCGTCGTGGGTCAGCCGCTCCCGGCTCATCGCCTTGCGGACGATCTCGACGTACTCCCGGGTGCGGGCGAGGGGCTTGTCGAACTTGACGCCGTACCAGCCCTCCGAGACCTGGGGTCCCGACACTCCGAGCCCGAGCCGGAACCGCCCGCCGGACAGGGAGTCGAGGGTGGCGGCGGTCATGGCCGTCATGGCGGGCTGCCGGGCCGGGATCTGCAGGATGGCGGAGCCGACGTCGATACGTTCGGTCTTGGCCGCGACCCAGCTCAGCACGGTCGGGGCGTCGGAGCCGTACGCCTCCGCCGCCCAGCAGACGTCATAACCGAGCCGGTCGGCCTCCTGGGCGACGGCGAGATTGTCGCCGTCCATGCCCGCACCCCAGTAGCCGAGATTGATGCCGAGCCGCATACCCACTCCCCTTACCAATCAGTAACATCCCTGTGGCGGGGACTCTAGCGCGCCCGTGGCGGATCCGTCAGGGCCCCGGGGCCCCGGTTCGGCCGCGGCGAGGGGTTCCGCGTCGTCCACAGGCCCTCTCGGTGCCGGGCCCCGGCCAGTACTCTCAGCGCTCATGGAGCAGAGGCATCTCGGCCGTACCGGCCTGCGTGTGTCCCGGATCGGGCTCGGCACCCTGACCTGGGGCCGGGACACCGACGAGCACGACGCCGCCGATCAGCTGAAGGCGTTCTGGGAGGCGGGCGGCACGCTCGTCGACACCGCCGATGTGTACGGGGGCGGGGATGCGGAGTATCTGCTGGGACAGCTCGTGGAGCGGCTGGTGCCCCGGCGCGATCTGGTGATAGCGACGAAGGCCGGCAGTGTGCCCGACCCGGAGCGCCGGTTCGACGGCTCGCGCGGCCATCTGCTGGCGGCACTGGACGACTCCCTCCTGCGGCTCGGTACGGACCACGTGGATCTGTGGCAGGTCCACGCGTTCGATCCGCTGACCCCGCTGGAGGAGACCCTCCAGGCCGTCGACACCGCCGTCACCAGCGGCCGCGCCCGGTACGCCGGGGTGTCGAACTTCTGCGGCTGGCAGCTGGCCAAGGCCGCGACCTGGCAGCTCGCCGCGCCCGGGGCGCGTACCCGGCTCGCCAGCACCCAGATGGAGTACTCCCTGCTCCAACGGGGTGTCGAGCGCGAGGTGCTGCCCGCGGCGCTCGATCTGGGAATCGGTCTGCTGCCGTCGTCGCCGCTGGGCCGCGGTGTGCTGACCGGCAAGTACCGCGAGGGGATCCCCACCGGTTCCCGGGGGGCTTCGGAGCGGCTCGGGGCCTTTGTTGAGCCCTATCTGGACGACCCCGCCGACCGGATCGTGGACGCGGTGGCGATCGCGGCGGACGGGCTGGCCACGACACCGTTGCAGGTGGCGCTGGCCTGGGTCAGGGACCGCCCGGGCGTGGTCGCCCCGATCGTCGGCGCGCGCAACGCTCAGCAGCTCATGGCCGCGTTGTCGGTGGAGGCGCTTACGCTTCCCGACGAGATCTGCCAGGCGCTCGACGATGTGTCGGCGCCCGTGCACCGCTATCCCGATCAGGACTGGAGCACGCTGTGACCGCGTCTTCCCGGGGGCCGCACCCCGAACCCCCGGCCGACCCCGAGACCACGGCCGCCGATCCGGCGGGCGCTTCGGCGCCCGCCGGAGTGAGCGACCCGGGCCGCGAGCTCGGCGCGCCGGTCGCCGACGGCGGCCCGGCCGAACCGACCGCCCGGTCCGAATCCCGGTCCGAATCCCGGTCCGAATCCCGGTCCGGCGACGTCGGCACGGACGCCGCGGGCGGCCCTGAGGGATCTCCCGAGTCGTCCGCCGCCGCGGACGGCGGCGCCGATCCTTCGGGCGTAGCCGCGCTGTCCGCCGAAGACGAGGATCACGGCGCCGCGCCCGCCTCGGGCGGGTCCGACGGCGGACCGGACCGTTCCTCCGACGCGGACGGCGCTCCGGGCGGATCCGGCTCGCCCGGGGCCGCGGACGCCGCGGGTGGGACGCCCGAGGTGTCGGAGGCACAGGCGGAGCTGGCCGCACAGCGGGAGCTGAGGGCGAGGATCGAGCGACGGAAGGCGGAGCGCGGCGAGCCCCTGGCGAGCGGCGCCGGGCTCAGCGGGCAGGCGGCCGACCTGCTGGCCGCGGTACGGGCGGTGGAGCGCGGCGAGCGGCCGGGCATCTCCTACGACACCCCGGCACCGGCCGCACGTCCCGCCGGGCCCGCGCGGCCCCGGTCCGAGGCGCCCCGCCCGGCGTCCGCGCCCGTACCCACCGCGCGGCAGGGGGCCGCCCCCGAGATCGTGACCGCCGTCCGTACCGTCCTGGCCGAGGGGAACGGACCCGAGGCCGCCGCCGCCCCGGCGGCCGAGGCGCTCGGGGAGCGGGCCGACACCGTCCTGCGCGACGACCCCTGGCGGCTGCTCTCCGTGCCGGGGATCCGGCCCGAGGAGGCCGACGGCTTCGCCCGCGCCCTGCTGGGTGGCGGCTGCGGGCCCGGCGATCCCCGGCGCGCCGCGGCCCTGATCGCCTGGGAGCTGGAGCGGGCCGCCCTGCGGGGGCATACCGCGGTCCCGTCGTCCGAGGTCCTCGGAGCGCTCGGCAAGCACTCCGTCCCGGACCCGCGGGAGGCTCTCGACCAGGCGGTGAACGACGGCGTCGTGCTGGCCTTCGCCCCGGAGGGCGCCGAAACCGAAACCGACGCCGCCGAAACCGACACCGCCGATCCGTCCGAGCCGGGTCGTGCCGCCGACGAGACGGCGGACGGCACGGTGGACGAGGGCTCCGTGCTCCTCGGTCTCGACCGGTACGCCATGGCCGAGGAGAGCCTCGCCGACGGTCTCGCCCGGCTGGCCAGGAGCGGCCCGGACACCCGGTGGGACTCCGTGCCCGAGCCCACCGGACTGACCCGCGCCCTCGCCACCGGTGGCCTGGTCGCGCATACGGGCGGGGAGGCCGCCCGCGCCGAACCGGCGGCGCTGGCCGAGATCGCGCGCGGCCTCGGGCTGACCGCCGTCGTCGCCGCCCACACCGAACAGACGGCCGGGTCCCTGGACCCGGCGGGGGTCACCGTCGCCGCCCTGCTCGCCGGTACGGCCGGTCCCGGCCGGGACGACGACGGCGCCTGGGCGCTGGACCTGCTGGTCGTCCTCGACGCGCCCCGGCTGGACACGGAGAGCGCCACCGTGCTCGTGGAGTCCCTGCCGGACGGGGCCCGGCTGGTGCTCAGCGGCGACCCCGGGCAGCTCGGCCCGGCGGGCGCGGGCGATGTCTTCGCCGATGTGCTGGGCGCGGGGGTATGCCCCCGGGTCGCCTCCCGGGTCCCGGACCCGGGTCCGATCGGGGAGCTGGTCTCCGGGATCGGCGTCGGCGAGCTGAACCAGGTCGCGGCGCCCGACAAGGACGTCGTGATCGTCCCGGTCAGGGACGCGGGCGAGGCCGTCCACCGCACGGTCCAGCTGGTCGCCGACTCCATTCCCCGCGCGATCGGCGTGCCCGCCGACCGTACGCAGGTCATCACCGTCGCGCACGGCGGCTCCGCGGGCACCCGGGCACTGAACGCGGCGCTCAAGACCCGGCTGAACCCGGGGCCCGGCCGCTTCGGCGGCTACGACCCCGGCGACCGGGTGGCGTACACCCCCGCCCCCGGCCGTACCGTGCCGGGCACGGTCGTCTCCGCGGACGCCGGGGGACTGCGGCTGGACTGCGGAGGCACGGCGGTGACCGTGGCCAAGGAGCGGGTCGGGGCGGAGCTGCGGCACGGCTGGGCCCTCACCGCCCACCAGGCGGCGGCCCTGCGCTGGCCCGCAGCCGTGGTCGTGCTCCCCGGCGACGCGACGTCCGCGCTGAGCCGCCCCTGGGTGTATACGGCCTTCGGTCGCGCGGACCGCCATCTCTCCGTGGTCCACGGCGCGGAGGAGGCGCTGCCCCGCGCGGTGGCGACGATCCCCGTGCTCCCCCGCACGACCCGGCTGCGACCCCTGTTGCAGGCCCTCCTCCAGGAGCCCGGGGCCACGGCCCCGCCCATGGCCTGACGGGGGGCGGAGGCCGGCCCCGGCGCCGCGAAAAGAACGGGAGATCCGGACGGGGATCGCCTAGGGTCGGGGCATGCTTTGACGCATGCCCGCGGCCCGGGCACCCCCGACACCTCCTTCGTACGGCATCGGTATCCGATTTCCACGAAGGAGTGCTTTCCATGAACACATCGACCGTGATCGACGTCCCCGACGCGTTCGCCGCTTCGTACGGCACCGAGGGCGCCGAGGCCCGTGTCTGGCTCGCCGGGCTGCCGGTGCTCGGCGGGTCGTTCCTCGACCGCTGGGAGCTGCGGCTCGACGGGCCGACCCGCTGGGGGATGGCGTCGCTCGCGCTGCCGGTGCGCCGGGCCGACGGGACACCCGCCGTGCTCAAGCTCCAGCAGGCCCGGGAGGAGAGCTCCGGGGTGATCCCGGGGCTGCTGCTGTGGCGGGGCGACGGCATCGTACGGCTCATCGATCACGACGAGGCGACCGCGACGCAGTTGCTGGAGCGGCTGGACGCGAACCGCCCGCTGTCGGCCGTCACGGACGAGGATTCGGCGGTCGGGATTCTCGCGGAGCTGCTGGCGCGGCTGACGTCGGTGCCGGCGCCCGCCGGGCTGCGGCGGCTGTCGGACATCGCCGCCGCGATGGTGGACGAGACCCCCGGCGCCGTACCGGCGTTGCGCGATCCGGCGGAGCGGAAGCTGGTGGAGACCTGCGCGTCCGCGGTGGCCGAGCTGATGGGCGAGGCCGGGGACCGGCTGCTCCACTGGGATCTGCACGGTGACAACGTGCTGGCGGGGGAGCGTGAGCCGTGGCTGGCCATCGACCCGGAGCCGCTGGCCGGTGACCCGGGGTTCGATCTGCTGCCGGGCATCGACGACCGCTGGGAGGCGGTGGTGGCGTCGGGTGACATCACCCGGGCCGTTCTGCGGCGCTTCGACCGGCTGGCCGAGGCCGTCGGCGCGGACAGCCGGCGGGCCGTCGGCTGGACCCTGGGCCGGGTGCTCCAGAACGCCCTGTGGGACATCGAGGACGGCAAGCACGTCCTGGAACCGAACCAGGTGCTGATCGCCCGGGCGCTCCTGGAGCACCGGGGATAACGGCTCCGCCCGTCCGGCGGTTATCGCGGCGGGGTATCGCGGCCGATGGATGTCGCGGCCGGGCCCCTCTCACCTTCCCGGGGAGAGGGGCCCGATGCCGCGTCCGCGCGCCCGCGCCGGTCAGCGGCGCAGTCCGTCGAGCTCCTCGCCCAGATCGTCCTCGTCGAAGACCGCGCTCACGTCAAAGCGGCAGATGACCCGCTGCGCGTCCGCGTCGAAGGGGGTGGCCAGCCACTCGCCGGGCTCCGGCAGTTCGTCGGTGGCGGAGATCCAGAGTGTGGAGTCGCCCTCCTCCAGGCCGAACTCCTTGTGACGGGAGGCGATCTCGTCGGGTTCGTACTCGCCGAAGAGCACACCGAGCGCCGTGTGCACACTCGTCCCGGGTCCCCGGTCGCCGCCGGGCCCGGTGTCGTCCGCCGCCTCGATCTCGGAGACGCGCTGTGCCTGTGCGAGCAGCCGCCGGGGTTCGACCACCGCGTAGTCGCGGCGGATCAGCACACTGAGGGCGTTCGGTTCCTCGGGTCCCGCGTAGGGCGGCAGCGCGTCGTCCGCTCCGGGGATCTCGAAGGGCGTGACCTCGTCGTAGCGGTCGTAGAGGTGTTCGTCGTACTCCTCCGCCGCCACGGCCAGAGCGTTGAAAGCCTCGTAGACGGCCGGGTCGTCCTCTCCCGTGCGGTTCTCGACCGCCGCGAGGTGACGGTCCAGTGCGGCTTTGACCGCCTCGGCGGCGGCACGTACCTCGGCAGCGGTGGGCTGCGCAGCATCAGACATAGTGCAGACGCTATCCGTACGAGGACACTGCCCGCACAATAGATGCGATGCCGGAATACGAATTTGTCGACGTGTACGTCCCGCGCGGGGTCTCCCGCAACGAGGCGACCCGTCTCCTCACCGACCATGCCGAGTACGGACACTGGGAGTTGGACCGACTGACGCTGCGCCGGGACGGCAGCCGCAGGGTGCGGTTGCGGCGGCGCATCATCCGTCAACTGCGCGCGACATGGTGACCCGTACCGCCCGGTGATGGATACCACCCGGTGATCGGTCCCATCGGGCGGATCGGTGCCGCCGGGCCGGGCGGTGTGACCCGCGACACCCGGTGCCGGGCCGTGCGGCGGCCTCGGCACCGAGCGAAAGGGGCCCCGCCGCGGCGGGGCCCGTTCGATCGTCCCGGTACCTCCGCTCCGCCCGGTACGGCACCGTTCGGCGGCGCCGTGGAGCCCGCGGAGGTACGGGGTCGGTGGCAGCGGTCAGGCGGAGGTGCGCGCCCGCCGGTAGAGGACCGCGCCGCCGAGCAGCATGCCCGCGCCGACGGGGATGATCAGCCCCAGCGATCCGGCTCCGGTGTGGGCGAGTACGTCGTCGTCCGCCGGGCGCTCGGCGGAGCGGCTGACGGGGGCCGTGGGCTCGCGGTCGACCGGCTTGGCGACCTTGGGCGGCTCGACCGGCTGAACGGGCTTGACCGGCTGAACAGGCTTGACCGGCTGCTCCGGGGGCCGGGGCTTGGAGATGGAGCTGTCGTTGGCGCAGTCGTTGCCGAACGCCGGGTTCAGCAGGCTGATGACGTCCACGGTGTTGCCGCAGGCGTTGACCGGGACGTCGACGGGGGCCTGGACGTTGTTGCCGGAGCCGACGCCGGGCGAGTTGGCCGTACCGCCGCCGGCATGGGCGCCGCCGCCGGTGGTCCCGGCGGGCAGAGTGGTCCCGGGGACGCCCGCGCCGGGGGCGCCGGGCGCGGGAGCGGGCTTGGTGACGCCCGATCCGGCGTGGCCGCCGCTGTTGACGCAGTTGTTGCCGAACGCGGGGTTGAGCAGCCCGACCACGTCGACCGAGTTCCCGCAGGCGTTGACCGGGACGTTGACCGGCACCTGGACGTTGTTGCCTGAGGCGACGCCCGGGGAGTTGGCGGCCCCTCCGTGCGCCCCGGAGTCCGCTTGCGCGTATCCCCCGCCCAGCGCGAGTGCCCCGCCCGCTGCCGCGGCCATGGTGATCAGGCCCTTACGCGTGACCTGTCGCATAGGTGATTCCCTGCCTTACTTGATCGTCAGGAATTCCTCCGGGCACGGGCGCCCGGGGCGGAAAGCCGGGCGGTCCCGGAGTGCCTTCGTGCTCTCCGGGACCGCCCCGCGTTCACAACCGAACCCCGGGGGTCCGGGACATGTCGTCCGGCACTCAGCCGTTGACGCAGGTGTTGCCGAAGGCGGGGTTCAGCAGCCCGACCACGTTGATGGTGTTGCCGCAGACGTTCACGGGCACGTGCACCGGAACCTGGACGACGTTGCCGGAGAGCACGCCGGGGGAGTTCACGGCGGCACCCTGGGCGCCCGCGTCGGCCATGGCCACGCCCGCACCGGCGAGCACCAGACCACCGGTGGCAGCCGCGGCGGCGACGACCTTCTTGATCATTATTCCTCCTAGTAGGCAATGCGGCCCCAGCCGCGGACCGCACCACCTGTAACGAGGAGGACATCAGAGGGCTACGAGGCGTAAGGGACTTTCACTCTTTCCAGTCAGAGGCGCACAAAGGGACGATTGTCCGAGGAGCGGCCCGCTCGTGGGGCTGGACCTCCCGAGACCCTCCCGGGCCCGGGCGGCGGGGGCCCGGGCGGCCGGGAAGTCTCAGCAGGCGTCGAGGAAGCGGTCGAGGACCCGGACGCCGAACTTCAGCCCGTCGACCGGGACGCGCTCGTCGACCCCGTGGAACATGCCCGCGAAGTCCAGCTCGGGCGGGAGCTTGAGCGGGGCGAAGCCGAAGCAGCGGATACCGAGGTCGTCGAAGGATTTGGCGTCGGTGCCGCCGGAGAGCATGTAGGGCACGGCACGGGCGATCGGGTCCTCGGCCTTCAGGGCCGACTGCATGGCGTCCACGAGGTCGCCGTCGAACCCGGTCTCCAGGGCCTTGTCGGCATGGACGTCCTCACGACGGACCCGGGGGCCGAGCAGCCGGTCGAGGTCGGCCAGGAACTCCTCCTCGTGCCCCGGCAGGAAGCGTCCGTCGACATGGGCGGTGGCCTGGCCGGGGATGACGTTCACCTTGTAGCCGGCGCCCAGCATGGTGGGCGCGGCGGAGTTGCGCAGGGTGGCGCCGATCATCTTGGCGATCCCGCCGAGCTTGGCGAGGGTGGCGTCCATGTCCTCGGGGTCGAGCGGGGTGCCGAGCGCGTCGGACAGCTCGTCGAGGAAGGACCGTACGGTCGGGGTCACCCGGACCGGCCAGCGGTGGCGGCCCAGCCGTCCCACGGCCTCGCACAGTTCGGTGATCGCGTTGTCGTTGTTGGTCATCGAGCCGTGCCCGGCGGTGCCGTCCACGGTCAGCCGCATCCAGTGCATGCCCTTCTGGGCGGTCTCGACCAGGTAGAGCCGCAGATTCTCGTTGACGGTGAAGGAGAAGCCGCCGACCTCGCCGATGGCCTCGGTGACGCCCTCGAAGAGGTCGGGGTGCTTGTCGACCAGATGGCGGGCGCCGTAGGTGCCGCCGGCCTCCTCGTCGGCGAGGAAGGCGAGGACCACATCGCGCGGGGGCCTGCGACCGCTGCGCAGCCGGTCCCGGACGACGGCGAGGGTCATGGCGTCCATGTCCTTCATGTCGACCGCGCCCCGGCCCCAGACGCAGTCCTCGGCGATCTCGCCGGAGAAGGGGTGGTGGGTCCAGTCGTGGGCGTTGGCCGGGACGACGTCCAGATGGCCGTGGATCAGCAGCGCCGGGCGGGAGGAGTCCTCCCCCGCGATCCGGGCCACGGTGGAGGCCCGGCCCCGGTGCGATTCGATGATCTTCGGTTCGAGCCCCACGTCGGCCAGCTTCCCGGCCACGTATTCGGCTGCTGCCCGCTCCCCCGGTCCCGAGTGGTCGCCGTAGTTGCTGGTGTCGATCCGGATCAGCTCACGGCACAGATCCACGACCTCGTCCTCGCCCGAGACGGTACGGGCCTTCGTCGGCTCGCTCACGCTGCTTCCTCCCGCTGTCGCTCTGGTGCTACCCGCTCATCCTCCCGTGCCGGGGCCGCTCCCCCAAGACACCCCGGCGGGGAGCGCCCTCCGGGGGAAAGGGTGATCGGACACCCTCGAATGTTTGCTATGGTTTTCCACGTCGGAACGGCCCAGGCCGAACGGCAGACACCTGGTCCGGGTGGCGGAATGGCAGACGCGCTAGCTTGAGGTGCTAGTGCCCTTTATCGGGCGTGGGGGTTCAAGTCCCCCCTCGGACACCGGCGGAAAGCCCCTCTTCGGAGGGGCTTTTCTCGTATCGCCGCAGAGGCTCGTAGGCCGTAAAGGAGTCACGGTGGGTCGTGGACGGCGGGCGCCGGTCTCCCCGCTCCCCCAGCGCGCGGGGGTGGATCCGGTGCGGCTGCGGCTGCCCGAGGACCCCGGCGGCCGGTGGGCGACGGTACGGGACCATCTCATGGAGCGGTACGGGGCGGAGCGCGCGGAGGCGCTGCTCGGCTCGGGCGGGCTGGTGTCGTACGACGGGGTCGCCTCGGGCGACGAGCCGTACGCCGCAGGCCTTGTCTTCTGGTTCCACCGGGAGCTCGCGCCGGAGCCGCCGGTGCCGTTCGGGATCGGGATCGTCCACCGGGACGAGCGGATCGTCGTCGCCGACAAGCCGCATTTCCTGGCCACGACGCCGCGTGGCAGCCATGTGACCGAGACCTTGCAGGCGCGGCTCCGGCGGGAACTGCATCTGCCCGAGTTGCAGCCCGCGCACCGTCTTGACCGGCTGACGGCGGGTCTGGTGCTCTGTGTGGTCGGGGCCGGGGACCGGGGGGCGTATCAGACGCTCTTCCGGGACCGGGTGGTGCGCAAGGAGTACGAGGGGGTGGCGGTCCATGATCCGGGGGTGGAGCTGCCCCGGACCGTACGGAGCCGGATCGTGAAGGAGCGGGGGGTGCTCGCGGCCCGGGAGGTGGCGGGCGAGCCGAACGCCGAGAGCCGGGTGGAGCTGGTGGAGCACCGGGCGGGGCTGGGGCGCTACCGGCTGCTGCCGGTCACCGGGCGGACGCATCAGCTGCGGGTGCATATGAACTCCCTGGGGCTGCCGCTGCTGGGGGATCCGCTGTATCCGGTGGTCCGGGACGACGGGTGCCGTGCAGGGGCCGAGGACTGGTCCCGGCCCCTGCAGCTGCTGGCGCGGGTGCTGGAGTTCACCGATCCGCTGACCGGTGAGGCGTACCGCTTCGAGAGCCGGTCGCGGCTGGCTCAGTGGCCGCGCTGAATCCACTCGTCGAGATGGGGGGCCTCGGCCCCGATCGTGGTGGAGTCGCCGTGGCCGGTGCGGACCGTGGTCTGCGGCGGCAGGGTCAGCAGCTTCTCCCGGATCGAGCGGATGATCGTGGGGAAGTGGCTGAAGGACCGGCCGGTGGCGCCGGGGCCGCCCGCGAAGAGAGTGTCGCCGGTGAAGACGGCGGCGAGCCCGGGGGCGTGGAGGCAGACGGCGCCGGGGGCGTGGCCGGGGGTGTGGAGGACCGTGATCTCGATTCCGGCGACGGTGATCCGCTGCCCGTCGGCGAGCTCTCCGTCGGGGGCGCGGTCGGGGTGGGTCCGCTTCCACAGCGGCAGATCGTCCGGGTGGAGCAGGACGGGCGCGCCGGTGGCGGCGGAGAGGGCGGGCGCGGCGTCGATATGGTCGTCGTGGGCGTGGGTGCAGACGATCGCCCGCAGGGTGCGCCCGCCGAGGGCGGCCTCGATCGCGGCGGCGTCGTGGGCGGCGTCGACGACGATCGCCTCGGTGTCGTCGCCGATGATCCAGACGTTGTTGTCGACGTCCCAGACGCCGCCGTCGAGGGAGAACGTGCCGGAGGTGACGAGGTGCTCGATGCGGGGGGTGCCGGTGGCTTCGGGGCTCACAGGATCACCACCGAGCGGAGCACGTCGCCCCGGTGCATCCGGTCGAACGCGGCCTCGACGTCGTCGAGGCCGATGGTGCCGGTGACGAACGCGGCGAGGTCGATCCGGCCCTGCTGGTGGAGGTCGATCAGCATCGGGAAGTCGCGGGACGGCAGACAGTCCCCGTACCAGGACGACTTCAGGGCGCCGCCGCGTCCGAAGACGTCGAGCAGGGGCAGTTCGAGGGTCATCTCGGGGGTCGGGACGCCGACGAGGACGACCGTCCCGGCGAGATCGCGGGCGTAGAACGCCTGGCGGTAGGTCTCGGGGCGGCCGACGGCGTCGATGACGACATCGGCGCCGAAGCCTCCGGTCAGTTCGCGGACGGCCTCCACGGGGTCGGTGGTGGTCGAGTTGACCGTATGGGTGGCGCCCATGGTCCGCGCGGTCGCCAGCTTGTGGTCGTCGACGTCGACGCCGATGATCGTGGCCGCTCCGGCGAGCCGGGCGCCGACGATCGCCGCGTCCCCGACGCCGCCGCAGCCGATGACGGCGACGGTGTCGCCGCGGCCGACGGCTCCGGTGTTGAGGGCGGCGCCGATGCCCGCCATCACGCCGCAGCCCAGGAGCCCGGCGACGGAGGGGGCGACGGCCGGGTCGACCTTGGTGCACTGCCCGGCGGCGACGAGGGTCTTCTCGGCGAAGGCGCCGATCCCGAGGGCGGGGGTCAGCTCGGTGCCGTCGGTGAGCGTCATCCGCTGCCGGGCGTTGTGGGTGTCGAAGCAGTACCACGGGCGGCCGCGGCGACAGGCGCGGCAGCGTCCGCAGACCGCCCGCCAGTTGAGGATCACGAAGTCGCCGGGGGCGACCTCGTCGACCCCGGGGCCGACGGACTCGACGATCCCGGCGGCCTCGTGGCCGAGCAGGAAGGGAAAGTCGTCATTGATCCCGCCCTGCTTGTAGTGGAGGTCGGTATGGCAGACCCCGCATGCCTGCACGGCCACCACCGCCTCCCCCGGCCCGGGGTCGGGGACGATGATCGTCTCGACCCGCACCGGTTCGTTCCTACCCGGTGCGATCACGCCGCGGACCTGCTGGGACATGGGAAAACACCCTTCGTCGCGCCTTGTCTGAGATCACCACTATGAACGGTCCGGCGGCCCGCCGCGACAACCTGTGGACAACTCCGGCCCGACAGGTCGCCCGCGTACCGCTCCCGGAGCGCGGGAAGCGGCGCGGGGCCCGGGGAATCCATCGATTCCC
>NZ_JBHYZV010000114.1:0-18641 GCF_042753905.1 Streptomyces sp. NPDC059248
GCGTGTCCGGGGCGCCTGAGCCCTTCCGGCGGCCCCCCGAGGGGGGGGCGGGGCGGCGCGCCCGCTCCCCTCGCCCGCCGGCTGGTGCGGGGCGCGGCCGGACCCGTGACGTCCAGGACCTCGGTTCATCCCTTCCGGACCGGCTCGCGATGGGTCGCGGGGGCGGGCGGGCGCGGGATCGCGGCCGGGCGGGGGCGGAGATGGCGGTGGACTCCCCGGGTCACATGCCGTGCCGTGTACGTGGCGCCGTGGACGAAGCGCATCGAGGGGCCGAAAGCGGGGGCGCTCAGCAGGCCGGTGAAGAACAGGCCGGGGCACGACGATTCGAACAGGGGGGTCAGTTCGGGGGACCCGCCGGTGCCGAGGGTCGTGAGGCGGGTGCGCAGGGCCGGGTCGAGGAGCGGGAGCCGGTCGAGGTCGGGGACGAAGCCCGTGGCGGCGACGACATGGTCCGTGGTGAGGGTGGCAGGGCCTTCGGGGGCGTCCAGGGTGATCCGGATCCGGCCGTGGTGGAGGGTGGCGCCCCGGACCCGGTGGGCGAGGAGTTCGGGGAGCGCGCCCTCGTACCGCTCGCGCAGCCACCAGGCGCCCGCCGGGCCGAGTGCCGTACGGGCGATGTGTTCGCGGCGGGGGTCGGGCAGCCGGCGGACCGCCCACGGGAGTTCGGAGTAGATCCAGCTGCGCCAGCCCGAGCCGAGGCCGCTGAGCGGGGTGCGCAGCCGACGGGCGACGGGGCGGTCCTCGGGGAGGGGCACGGTGTTCCAGTTCACCCGGTCCGCGCGGGCCACGAGCGTCGGGCGGGCACCGGTCTCCGCGAGGAGCGTCGCGGTCTCCAGGGCGGCCTGGCCCGCGCCGACGACGATGACGTCGCGGTCGCGGAAGCGGGTCAGATCGCGGTGTCCCGTGCTGTGGGTGACGTACTCCTTCGGCAGCCGGGCCAGCGGTCCCGGGATCCGGACGAACGGCAGGACGCCGACCGCGACGACGACGGTACGGGTCCGGACGGTGTCGCCGTCGGCCGTGCCGACGGTGAAGCCCTCACCGGCCGCCGCGACCCGGGTGACGGTCCGTTCGTCCAGCTCCGGTACGGCGTGCCGGGCGAACCAGAGCCCGTAATCGGTGAAGGCGCCGATGGGGAGCGGATGGCCGTGCTCGGTGGGGAAGCCCGCCTCGGCGCCGTACCGGGCGAGGGTCCGCGCACCCGCCGGGTCGGACAGATTCGACGCCCACGGTTCCGACTTGAGGAACATCCCCTCGGGCATGTGGTCGCGCCACGACTCCATCACCCGGCCGAAGATCTTCGTCCGGGTCCCGGCGGCGATCAGATGCGCGGCGACGGAGAGCCCGTAGGGTCCGGCGCCGATGACTACCACGTCGTACATGCGGTTCCTTCGAGGAGAGGGGAGGGAGGAGGGAGAGGTCAGTGGGGGCGGAGGGCCCGGCGGGCGCGGCGTACCCCTTTGTCGAGGCCCCGGCCGAGCCAGGCGGCCGCCATGGCGACGAAGGGCCGGGGGTCGTCACCGGCGAACCAGGCCGTCTCGATCCCGGCCGTCCTGATTCCGGGCATCCCGCTTCCGGCCGTTCCGAACGCGGCGGGGCGCGGCGGGCGGCGGCGGGCCCCCGGGATCCGGCGCCCGCCCGGTGTCAGCGCCGCCGTCGCCACCGTCGCCGCCGACAGCAGGGCGTAGTTCTCGGCGACGAACACCCGGCCCGGCCGCCCAGGCCGCGGTGACGGCGACGACGACGAAGGTGACGACGAAGGCGACGACGAAGGCGACGGCGGCTGGCCGGTCAGATCGCGGTAGAGGGCGCGGACGACATCCGTCCCGTCCGCTTCGGTGAAGAGGCGGAACTGCGCGCCCGGCCGGGGGTTCGCGTCCAGCAGCCGGTACGCCCCGTCCGCCGCGTCCCGCCGGAAGTCGAGGTCGATGACGCCCCGGTAGCCGACCTGGGCCACCAGCCGCCGGGCCGCAGCCGTCACCTCTTCGTTGGGGCACCAGCGGCCCTTCGCGGTCAGTCCGGCGCGCGGCGGCCACGACAGTTCTTTGCGGCCGGTGCCCCCGGCCAGCAGCCGCCCGTCACGGACACCGAAGCAGCCGTGGAAGAACCAGTCCGCGTCGGGCGCGTCCGGCAGATACCGCTGGAGCAGCAGCCCCGCGCCGCCCGGCGCGCCCCGCTCGTACAGCTCCCGCACCGCCGCCGCCGAGCCGACCAGGGTCGTACTGCGCAGTCCGGCCGCCGGTGGCAGCAGCCACGGGCGGCTCCACTTGGCGACCAGCGGCAGTCCGAGCGCCCGTACGGCTCCGGCCGCGTCCGCCGCGCTTCCGGGCGCCACGGTCCGCGGATACGGCACGCCCGCCCGTTCGCAGACCGCCGCGAGCGCCGACTTGTCGGCGAGCGCCCCCGGCACGCCCGCGACCTGACGGGGGAAGAGATAGCGGTCGGCGAGCCGGGGCGCGTGTTCGGCGGTGAGGATCGCGCCGAGGTCGTCCATCGGGACCAGGACGGCGGGGGCGCCGATCCGGTCCGAGACCCGGAGGAGGAGTTCGGTGAAGCCCGTCCCGTCGACGCCGACCGCGCCGGGTCCGACGGGGTGCGCCCGGTGGAGATGGCGGGAGCTGACCACCGGGCTGGCCGCCGACTCCACGACGGCGTGCACCTCGACTCCGGCCCGCCCCAGGGATCTGACGGCCCCGAGGGTGCCGTGGTGAAAGGGGTTCCGGTCGAGGCGCAGCACGAGCGCGGGGACCCCGGCGTCGAAGGGTGGCATGGACGTCACAACTTTCACCTGGATGGTCGCGCGTAACGCGGGTCTGATCGCGAATGGCCTACCGGGGGTCGCCCGGACCGCTCATTCGTAGGACTTTCTTCCTACGGTCGGACACGACGGGCGTAACAGACAGAGCGTCAGTCCGACGGGCCGCCAGTTCACCGTCCCCGCGCAAGGAGGAGCCATGGTTCGGAGGCGTCGTCTCAACGGCACCACCATCGGAACGGTCACCGCGAGTCTGCTGGTCTCCACCGGCGCCGTGGCGGGCGCGGCGAGCGTCGCCCGCGCCGAGGACGGGCAGCGGGAGAGGGAGCAGGCGCGCGGCGCCGTCGCCGTCGGCGCGTATGTCGACTACGGCCCGGCGGGCCCGCGCAGGATGGCGGAGCTGTCGCGCTGGCTCGGCGGTACGGAGCTGCGGGTCGGCCATACGTATCTCCCCGGCGACCGATGGGCCGGGATCGAGGGCCGGGTCGGTTTCCTGGAGGACTGGGCCCGCTGGCGGCAGGCCCGCGCCGACCGGATGTTCGTCCTCAATGTGCCGATGCTGGAGCGGAACGAGGCCAGGGTCCCCGACTACGAGGTCCGCAGGCTGTTGCGGCAGGGCGCGGCCGGGCAGTACGACGACCACTTCAAGGCGCTGGCGCGGCGCCTGGTGGACCTGGGGGTGCCGGACACGGTCGTCGTCCTGGGCTGGGAGATGAACGGGATCACCTACACCCACCGCTGCGGTCCCGACCCGACCGCGTGGAAGGCGTACTGGAACCGGATCGTGGCGGCGATGCGCTCCGTCGACGGCCAGGCGTTCCGCTTCGACTTCGCGCCGAACCGGGGGAAGGACGCGGTGCCGTGGACCGCGTGCTACCCGGGGGACGACGTCGTCGACGTCATCGGCATGGACTCCTACGACCAGGCTCCCGGGCGGACCTTCGAGGAGCAGGCGTCGGCGGAGTACGGGCTGCACGCGCAGGTGGCCTTCGCGCGCGAGCACGGCAAGGCGATCTCGTACCCGGAGTGGGGGCTGTTCCGGAACGGGGACAACCCGGAGTACATGCGGGGCATGCTCGACTGGATCGACGAGCACCGGCCGCTCTATCAGACCATCACGGACTACTGTCCGCACGGCGTCTGGCAGTGTGATGACAACCCCAAATCGTCGAGTGTGTTCCGTACCCGGCTGTACAACCAGACGGTTCCGCCGGTGCCGGTTCCCACCGTGCCGCCCGTGCCGGTGCCCACGGTTCCGGTGCCGACGGTTCCGGTGCCGGTTCCTACGGTGCCGCCCGTTCCCAAGCCTCCGGAGCCTTCGGTTCCGCCGGTGGCCGCGACGCCGGCCCCGACGAGCACCCCCGCCCCGGCACCGACTCCGACTCCGACACCCGTACCGAAGCCGGAGGAGCCGGTGCCCACGCCGACCCCGACCCCGACGCCGACACCCGTGCCGAAGCCGACCCCGACGCCCTTCCGGCTCAACACGGTGGAGTGGTGCCTTCCGGCACCACTGACGCAGTGGACCGGGCCGTGGGCCCCCAACGGAAAGTTCTGTGTGAAGATCCCGTGGCCCGCAGGATGGGCCGCGCCCCGGTACAACGCTCCCGGGGCGGCGGCCCGCCCCTCGGGCGGCTAACCCGCATCGGCCCGGGGCCCGCCGCGCGGTACGACCGCCGACCGCCAGTCCTTCAGCCGGTCGCGCCACCGCCGCGCGGCGGGGAACCGCTCGGTGACCGCCCGCGCGGTCCGGTCCCGCAGCTCGGCCCGGGCCGCGTGCAGCCGGAGCAGCGGTGCCGGCGCGGACGGGGCCATCAGCAGCCGTCGGTTGGTCACCGTCTCCGGCCGCCAGTGGTTCTTGTACGGCTCGGCGCCGCGCAGCAGGCTCACCACGCGGCGGCCGGTCCCCGCCGCGAAGTCGGTGTCGTGGCGCAGCAGCATCGCGGCGACGTCGACCTTGCGTTCCCGGAGCCCTGGATCGGCCCCGTACAGATAGCCGCCGGTCATCCGCTCCGACGCGAGCGTCACACTCACCGCGACGATCTCCCCGTCCAGCCGGTACTGGGTCAGGGCCGCGTCGCCGTCGCGGACCATCCGCCGCACCGCGCGGACCAGGTGCTCGGCGAACCGGGGCCGCAGATGTTCCACGGTCACACCCCGGCCGCGCCACTGGAGTTCGTGCAGCCGCAGCAGCCGGCCCACCGCGTCGGGCACCCCGTCGGGACCGACGGCGACGCTCTCGATCCCCAGGGCGTCGATCTTGCGCAGCTTGGCCCTGACCCGCTGGGCGCGGGCCGTCGGCAACCGTTTGACCAGCTCGGCCAGGGGCGCGGCGGGCAGTTCGAGACAGACCGAGTCGGTGAGGTCGTGCCGGGCGCCGCGCCACCGCGCGTACAGCCGCTCGGCGGCGGCGCCGGGCCTGACCTCCCGCAGATCGAGCACGGCGCCCCGGGCGGCCCGGCGGAGCCCGCGCTCCAGCGCGTCGATCGTGGCGTCGGAGACGGCACGCGAGCCGGCGGTGTCCTCCGCATCGTCCACGAGGACGTCGGAGTAGTCGGAGATCCCGCCACCGAGACTCACGAGCAGCGGCATCGGCCGGTGGACCAGCATCAGCGGCGCGGCGGCCACCAGCCGTCCGTCCCGGCGTACGAGGACGATCCGCAGCCGCCCGCCGCCGCCGTACGACAGCCACCACGACTCCAGCCAGGCATGGCTCTGGAAGGGCGTGGCCGTGGAGCAGCGCCGCCGGAGGTCGTCCCATTCGGTCCGCAGCCGCGCGAAGGCCCGCTGGTCCCGGCAGAGGGTGACGGTGAAACCGGTGTGCGGACGGTCGTACGCCGCGTCCGGCCCGGCCCGGTGCGCGGCGCCGGACTCGGAGCAGCCGGGCCCGGCGGACGCCCGGCGGGCCCGCGCGAGGCCCGGGACCGGATCGGAGGTCGTCGCGTCCGCGGAAGCCGGACCCGCGGCGTCGGCCATCAGACGCGCTCCAGCCCGGCCGCCGCCGCGCCCTTGCCCGCGGGCGCGGGCACCGTCGCCGTGGCGGAATCCGCGCCCGTGTCCGTGCCAGGCACCGTGTCCGTGCCCGTGTCCGCCGGGGCGTCGTCGGGGGCCGCGCGCCGCGATCGGGGCCGTACCAGCAGGACCAGACCGCCGAGAAGCCCTCCGGCGGACGCGCCGACCGCGGTACCGACCGGGACGGACGGGGAGACCGCATCGGCGGGCGGGATGGCCCTGGAGAAACTCAGCAGCTGTACGCCGGTGTTCTTGGCGACCTGATTGCTGCTCACGAAGACGGCGTCGGACACGGCGTTGGCGATGTCGGCGGCCTCCCCGGGGCGGTCCGAAGTGCCGGTGATCGCGATCATCGGCGAGTCGGGGGAGGTCTCCGCCCGCACCCGGTCGCGCAGTTCGCCGGCGGGCATCGCGGCGGCCACCCGGGCGTACGCGATCGTGGAGTCGCTGGTGGCGACGCGCCCGTACGCCTGGGCGAAGCCGATGGCGGCGCCCGGCTGCGCGTCCTTGCCGGTGACGGCGACGATATAGCTGGTGGCCGCGTACTCGGGGGTGGCCAGCAGCCCGTACGCGGCACCGCCGATGGCTCCCGCGACCGCGAGGGCGGGCAGCGGCCACCAGACCGGAATCCGCCGTACCCGGGCCGCGAGCCGGGACGGCTCGGCCTGCTCGGGCTGCTCGGCGTGCTCGGCCCGCTCGGGCCGGTGCTCACGGAGCTTATGGGCCTCTTGGGGCTTATGGGACTTGCTCATCGGTGGGCTCTCTCGATCGGGTCGGGGTGGGACGTCTGGTGGGGAAGGGGCGGCGGGGCGCCGTCGAGCAGATGGGTGTAGACGGCGGCGACGCGTTCGGCGGTCCGCCGGATGTCGTAGCGGGCGACGCCGGGCGCGGGCTCGCGCCCCGGCGGCCGGTCCGCCGCGATCGCGTCCCGTACGGCCGCGATCAGTTCGGCGTCGGCCGCCCCGACGCGCCGGGCGCCCGGCACCTCACCGGGCGGCAGATCGGCCACGGCGGGACAGGTCCGGTACACCACCGGCACCCCGGCGGCGAGCGCCTCCACCACGGCGAGCCCGAACGCCTCCTCGCGCGAGGCGGACACGAACAGATCGAGCGCCCCGAGCAGGTCGGGCACGGTGACACCCGCGGCGGGCACATCCGGTCGACCGTCCCGGTCACGGGACCGCGCGCCGGGTACAGCGGCGGCGGTACGGGACTCCCCGCCGCCGGGAAGGGGCGGACCCGGCTCCGCCCGTCCCGTACCCGAAGGTCCGGTTCCGTCCGGCAACGCCGCGCCGCAGTCCCCCAGGAAGTGGACCCGCTCCGTCACCCCCAGCTCCCCGGCGAGCCGGGACAGGCGGGGGTGTTCGGGGCCGGCGCCCGCCAGCAGGGCGACCGTGCCGGGGATCGCCGCGACCGTGCGGAGCACGGAGTCGAAGCGCTTGCCGGGGACCAGGCGGCCGACACCGCCGATCGCGTACGTGTCCGGGGCGATGCCGAGGCGCGCCCGTACCGCCGCCCGTGCCGACGGGTCGAACCGGAAGCGCGCCGCGTCGATCCCGTTGGGGACCGTGTGGATCCGGTACGGCGGTACGCCCCACTCCGCGAGCCGCTCGGCGACCGTGTCCGATACGGCGACCGTGACCCCGCCGAGGCGTTCCGTACCGAGGTAGAGCGCGCGGACGCCCCGGGTCAGGGCGCGGCCCTCGATCTCGTCGGCGCCGAGGGAGTGCTCGGTCGCCACGACCGCGCGGACCCCGGCGATCCGGGCCGCGATCCGCCCGTACACACAGGCCCGGTACAGATGCGTATGGACGATGTCGTACCCGCCGTCGCGGATCAGCCGGACCAGCCGGGGCAGCGCCCCCAGGTCGCGGTTGCCGCGCATCCCGAGGTCGGTGACGCGTACGCCGTCCGCGCGCAGCCCGGCCGCGACCGCGCCCGGATTGGTGAGGGTCACCACGTCGCACGTGTACGGGTCCGGCAGATGGCGCAGCAGCAGCCGCAGCTGCTGTTCCGCGCCGCCGGTGCCGAGGCCCGTGACGATGTGCAGTACCCGCGGTCGCCGCCCGGCGCTCATCGCAGCCCCGACCGGTGGCCCAGCCGCTTCGCCCACAGCCGGGCCCCCCGGTCGGCCTGGCTGATGTGCGTACGGGCCAGGGCGTACGGTCCGCCGAGCCCGGCGGGCGGGCGGATCGCGCAGCCGTACGCGTACCCCGCGTTCCGTACCGCCGCCGCGACCCGGCCGTCGACCGTGCCGTACGGGTAGCAGAAGCCCTCCGGGTCACGGCCGGTCAGCTCCCGCAGCCAGGCCCGGCTGCGGAGGGTCTCCTCGCGCAGGGCGTCACCGTCGAGCCGGGTGAGGTCGACGTGGTAGAGGCCGTGGGAAGCGATCTCGGTACCGGCGGCCGCGGCGGTACGGATACCGGCCTCGTCGACCAGCGGGCGGCGCGGCCCGTCCGGGTCCCACACGTTGTCGCCGCCGAGCCTGCCGGGCAGCACGAACAGGGTCGCGGCGCAGCCGTGGCGGCGGAGCACCGGCAGCGCGTCGGCGGCGAAGTCGGCGTAGCCGTCGTCGAAGGTCAGCCCGACGAGCCCCCGCCCCCGGCCCCGCGCGCGGGCCCGCAGCAGCGTCGCCACGGGCACCCCGGTCAGCCCGCGGGCGCGCAGCCAGCGGAGCTGGAGGTCGAGCCGGTCGGACGAGACGGTGATGCCGTACGGGTCGTGGGCCGGGTCGGCGACCGAGTGGTACATCAGGATCCACGGCGGACGGGCCGCGGCGGCGACGGACGCGGCCGGTGCCGTGAGGGACGGCTCATGGGACCCGGGTACGGCGTGGTCGGCGGCGCAGCCGCGGGCGGCGACCGCGGCTGCGAAGGTCTGATGGCGCGGTGGCGGCGCCGTGTCAGCTGACATGTCGGGCGATCCTCTGTCGGGTGAGAGCCAGCAGATGGACGACTTCGGGGGCTCGCACCGCGAGCCCGGTGGCGGTGAAGACGGCGGGGACCAGCAGACAGCCCACGGCCAGGCTCGGCAGCGCCCCGTCGATGGTGCCCGCGGCGAGGCGTCCGGCGGTGGCGGCGCACCCGGCGGCGAGCAGGAGCCGCCCGAGTGCCGGTGTGATGGAGCGGACCCGGATGGGGACGACCCGGGAGCCGAGACCGCGCAGCAGGAGCAGCGCCGTGGTGCTGATGCCCGCCGCGTTGGCCGCGGCGATGCCGTAGACGCCCCAGGGACCGACGGCCGCCGCGCCCGCGGCGACGGTGACGACGAGCCCGGCGGCCATGGCGGCGGCGGGATACCAGGTGGGGCGCCCCGAGGAGAAGAACGGCCGGCCGAGCGCGCCGACGAGGGTGTGGCCGAGCAGCCCGGCCGCGTAGACCCGCATGACGGTCGCGGTGGTCTCGGTGTCCTCGGCGCCGAACGCGCCGCGCTGGAAGAGGACCTCGACGATCTGGGGGGCGTATCCGAGGATCAGGGCCGTACCGAGCAGGACGACGAGACCCGCGAGCGCGAGATCGTTCTCGACCCGGCGGCGGGCGCGCTCCCGGTCGCCGTCGGCCATGGCCTGCGCCACCACCGGGAAGGTGACGGTGCAGAACATCAGCGACAGCACCATCGGCATCTGGGCGACCTTCTGGGCGTAGTTGAGATGCGAGATGGCGCCGCTGGGGAGGGAGGAGGCGAGGAAGCGTTCGACGAGGACCTGGGACTGGCGGCTGACGGCGAAGAGGGCGATGGGGGCGAGCAGTCCGAGGAGGGCGGAGCCCTCGGAGCGGGCGGCGCCGCGGGCGGATCCCTCCGGGCGGGCCGCGCGGGGTTCTCGGGGAGACACGTCCGCCGCGGGACGGTTCGGCCCCGGGTCGTGTGCGGCCGGTGGCGCGGCGGGACCCCCGGCGCCACCCGGCCCCCCGGCCTCCGGACCTTCGGCTTCCGGCCCCCCGGCTTCCGGGTTCTCGGCGAGGGTCGCGGCGTCCCGGCCCCCCTCGGCTCGGGGGCCCGGGAGTGAAAGGGACACGGCACGGCGGGTGGTGACGCGGCGGGCGAAGGACGGGAGCTGGGTCAGGATCATCAGCGCGCCGCCGACCGCGACCCCGGCCGCCGCCGCGCGGACACCCCACACCGAGTGCAGGGCGATCGTCGTGGCGATGATGCCGGTGTTGTACGCGACATAGACCCCGGCGGGCGGGACGAAGCTGCCGTGGGCGCGTAGCGCCGCGCTGAAGTAGCCCGCCACGCCGAACGTCAGCACCGTCAGGGCGGTCAGCCGGGTGCAGTCGACCGCGAGCGCCGGGTCGGCGAAACCGGGCGCGAGGGCGGCCACGAACTGCGGGGCGAAGACCAGCAGGAGCAGGGTCGCGGCGGCGAGGACGGCGAACAGGCGGGGGAGGGTGTGGCGGACGAGTTCACGGACCGGGTCGCCAGGACCGATCGGGCTGATCGGGCCGATCGCGCCCGGATCCGTACCATTCGTGCCTCCGGCCCCGGCCGCGCGCCGGGCCAGCGCGTGGCTGAACGCGGGGACGAGCAGCAGCGCCATCGCGTCCTCGATCAGGAGCGTCGCCGCCATCTCGGGCACGGTCCACGAGATGAGGAAGGCGTCGCTGTCGACGCTGGCGCCGTAGATCCGGGCGATCGTCTGGTCGCGCACGAGTCCCAGGAGCGCGCCCGCGAGGGTGAGTCCGGCGGTGACGGCGGCGGCGCGGGCGAGGACGTTGCCGAGCCGGGAGGGTTCGGGCCGGGTGGTGGACGACGTGCCGTCACGGGTCTCCACGCCGGTCATCCGGCCGTCCCGGTACCGGGCGGCCGGGGCGCGGCGGCCTTAGCCGGAACCACGGCGGCGGCCCCGGACCCCGGTGGTACGGCCCCGGATCCGGGCAGAGAGGCCCCGCGCCCGGGGGGCATGAGCCCGTCCCCGTGCCATCCGGCGGACGGCGCGTCGCCGCGCTCCCCCAGTGGCGCCAGCGCCCACCGGGCCGCCAGGCCGAAGACGATGCCCGTCAGGACCGTGGACGGGCCGCCGATGTCCGCGTACAGGAAGTCCACCGTCTGCCACAGCGTCAGCGCCACCGCCGCGAGCCCGCAGTCCAGCGCGCCCCGCCGGACCAGCAGCCGGCGGACGCCGCCGACGAGGAGGGCGGCCCAGCTGCCCGCGAAGGCCGTGGCGCCGATCAGGCCCTGCTCGCTCAGGACGAGGAGGTACATGTTGTGCGGGGAGAGCAGCGGCTGGCGCAGGAACTCCCGGCCCGCGCCCGCCGTGTCGCTGCCCGACGACAGGCCGACGCCGGCGTGGGAGTCGCGGTGGTCGGGGAAGCCCTTGAGGCCGACTCCGGTGAACGGGTGCTCGCGCCACATGCTCTCCGCCGCCGCCCACATGGTGTACCGGTCGGTGACCGAGCGGTCGGGTGCGTCCGTCACCCGGGTGATGCTGCTCAGCCGGTCGCCGATCATCGCGGAGCCGATCCCGATACCGCCGACGAGGACGACGGTCGCGGCGACGGCCACCGCCAGGACGGTCAGCGCCCGCCGTACCCCGGCGAGCAGCAGCATCGCCAGGGCGGCCACACCGGTGGCGATCCACGCGCCGCGGCTGAAGGAGAGCCCGAGGGGGACGACGAGGAGGACGGCGGCGCCCGCGGCGGCCGGGCGCAGCCGGACGGGGGCGCCGGGCGGGGTTCGCAGGGCGAGGGCGGCGGCGGCGAGGAGACCGTACGCGACCACCGTGGCCATGCCCATGACGTCGGTGGGGCCGAAGGTGCCGACCGCCCGGATGTCCTCGCCCATGTAGGAGGCGCCGGTGCCGGTCGCGTACTGATGGACCCCGATCGCGCCCTGGACCAGCGCGAGGACCGCCAGCGCGCCGGTGACGGCGCGGAATTCGCGGGCGTCGCGCACCAGCAGCACGACGGCGGCCGGGACGAGGACGAAGACCTGGAGGTAGCGGACGAAGCCGGGGAGCGCGGCCGCCGGGTCGACGGCGGTGACGGTGGCGACGGCGATGGCCGCGGCGGGCGCGCCGACGACGATCGCGGCGGTACGGCTCAGCGGGCGGGTCCTGGTCCGCAGCACCCGGACCAGACAGCCCAGGACCAGGACGCCGGAGGCGAGGTCGGCGGGCCCGACGCCGCCGCCGGAGGCGCTCGCGGGCAGGGGGACGGCGAGCAGGAGCACCGTCACGATCAGCGGCAGCAGCTCCCACGGGATCGGCCTCGGGCCCGGGGTGCGGGTGCCGGCGCGGCGCGGTCGGGGCAGGGCCCACGGGACGGCCATGGTCAGCTGCCCCCGAGCCGGAACAGGGAGACGGCGGTACGCGCCATGATGCAGAGGTCCTGCCAGGGCGACCAGGTCTCGATGTAGTGGTTGTCGAAGCGGGCCCGCTCCTCGATGGAGGTGTCGCCGCGCAGGCCGTGGACCTGGGCGAGTCCCGTGATGCCGACGGGCATCCGGTGGCGGGCCGCGTAGCCGGGGTACGTCTGGCTGAACCGGCCGACGTAGTAGGGGCGTTCGGGCCGGGGTCCGACGAGGCTCATATCGCCGCGGACGACGTTCCACAGCTGGGGCAGTTCGTCGAGGGACGTCCGGCGCAGCAGACTGCCGGTGGGGCTCAGCCTGCGGTCGAAGGCGATGTTCCAGCGGGTGGCGGACTCGTGCGCGTCGGCGGGCGCCAGGGTGCGGAACTTCAGCAGAGTGAAGGGGCGTCCGTCGAGTCCGATCCGCTCCTGACGGAAGATCACCCCGGGTCCGTCGGCGAGGCGTACGGCGAGGGCGCAGCCGGCGAGTACGGGCGCGGCGGCCAGCAGCGCGGCCCCGGCGAGCACGGTGTCGATGGCGCGTTTCACGGCGCGGGCGACGGGCCGGTGGAGCCCGCCGCTCAGGGGCTGGACGGCGAAGCCCCACAGATGGTCGGGTCCGGCGGCCCGGCGCCACAGGTTGCCGGTGGCGGCGCCGCCGTCGATCAGCCACTGCCGGACGCCGTGGGCGGCGAAGAGGGCGACGAGGGCGGACGATTCGTGGTCGCCACCGGGCTGTTCGGTGAAGACGGCGTGGGTGACGGCGTTCTGGACGACGGCCCTGCGGACGTCCTCGGCGCCGGTGAGCCGGGGCGGGGCGGGCGCGGTGGGCCCGGGTCCCGTGTGGTCGGCTGGCGCGCCGCCGACCAGGCCGACGGGCCGCATCCCGTAGCCGGGGTGGTCGGTGAGGGCGGCGGTGATCTGCGGGGCGAGCGGGCCGCCGCCGACGACGAGTACGGAGCGGGGGCGGCGGGCCCCGGCCCGGCGGCGCCCCTCGTAGAACAGGGCGCGGGCGGCGCAGCACAGCACGGCCTGGACGGCGGCGGTGAGGACCAGCGCGCCCCAGCCGGCGGCGCGTCCGGGGTCGTACGCGGCCGTCGTCTCGTTGAGTACCAGCCACTGGAGGAGGGCGAGGGCGGCCAGGGCGGGCAGTTCGGCGAGCGCGGACGGGGAGAGCCGGGGCCGGTACAGACCGCGGCAGGCGTGGACCGCGGGCTGGAGCAGGACGGCGGCGGCGATGAGGGCCGCGGGCCACGGCGGGGCCGGGATCAGGGCGGCGGTCAGGGCCGGGGCGAGCGCGAGGGCCAGTACGTCGGCGGCGAACAGGCCCGCGAACACGCCGGTGAACAGGCCGGTCCCCGCGCCGAGTCCGGTCCGGGCGCGCCGCCGGGCGGCCCGGCCGGCCGCGCGGTGGCGGTGCCGGGCGGCGCGGCGCGGCGGATGCAGGGCGGCCGTGACGGCCGTCGGCACGGGGACGGCGCGGTGGTGGGGTGCGGGGGCGCTCTCCGTCGTCATCGCCTGGTGCGCTTCCTCGTCGAAGTGGGGGGCGAGCTGAGCAGTTCCTGGTAGAGGCCGAGGACCTCGGCGGCCGTCCGGCGTACATCGCGGGTGGCCCGGGTGTGGGCCCGCGCCTCGTGGCCGACGCGGTCCCGGAGTTCCGGGTCGGCCAGCAGCGCGCCGAGGGCGTCGGCGAGCGCTTCGGGGTCCTCGGGCGGTACGAGGGCGTGGGCCTCGTGGCCGGGCGGCAGGCTCTCCCGGGCGCCGCTGACGTCGGTGACCACCACGGGCCGCCCGCAGGCCATGGCCTCCAGCGGGGCGAGGGCCATGCCCTCCCAGCGGGACGGCAGGACGACGACGTCGGCGGCGCGCAGCCAGGGGCGGATGTCGCGGATGGCGCCCGCGAAGCGGACTCCGGGCGGGGCGAGCCGGGTGAGGCGGGCGCGGTCGGGGCCGTCGCCGACGAGGACGAGCCTGGCCCCGGGGACGGCGGCCCGTACCCGGGGCCAGGCGGTCAGCAGGACGTCCTGGCCCTTCTGGCGGCACAGGCGCCCCACGCAGAGGACGACGGGCGCGTCGTCGGGGACACCGGTCAGCTCGGGCAGCCCCGCCCGCTCCCGCCGCCGGTCCCGCCGGTCCGTACCGCCGTCCGTACCGCCGTCCGCACCCCCGTCCGCACCGTGGCCCGTACCGTCGTCCGGGCCCGTGGCGACCGGCCCGTGGGGCCCGAAGTGGCCGAGGTCGACGCCGTTGCGGACGACGGCCCAGCGCGCGGCGATCCCGGCGCGCTCCCCGGCCCGCCGTTCGGTCTCGCTCACACAGAGCGTCCGGGACGACCAGCGGGTGCCGTACCGCTCCCAGAGCAGGGCGAGTTCGGCGGCCCGGCCCTCGACGGCGTCGAACGACCAGGCGTGCGGCTGGAAGACGGTCGGCACCCGGCCGCGGACCGCCAGCCGGGCGACCAGTCCCGCCTTCGCGCTGTGGGCGTGTACGAGATCGGGGCGGCTGCGGCGGATCAGCCGGGCGGCGGTCCACACCTCCCGGGGCAGCCGGGGCCCGGGCGCCCGTACGGCCGGCCAGTCGTGCACCCGGGCCCCGGCCTCGGCGGCGCGCTCGGCGAGTTCACCGCCCGGCGGGCAGGCGACCTCGGCCCGCAGCCCGTCGGCGATCTGCGCCCGGACGAGGTCGGTGACCACGCGGGCGACTCCCCCCTCCACCGGCTGCACCAGATGGAGGACGGTCAGTTGGCTCGGCTCGGTCCGGGTTCTGTACGGCACGTGCGGCTCTCTTGGTACGAGGGGTGGCTCTGGCTCGGGGCGAGCAGCGCCGCGCGGGAACTCAGCGACGGGTGTCTGCCTGCACGAAGAGAACGCCGAGGGAGTATCCGAGGTTTTCCGTCTCGAAGCGGAAACTCAAACTGGTGGCCCCGGACACCAGTGCGGCGCCGATATCGAAGACATCGGAGTCGTATCCGAGGGTGTTCATATGGGCGGGTTGTCGGACGATCGCGGTACCGGGCCCCGTGATGGTGGAGTTCATCAGGTCGTCGGCCGGGTTGTCGGCGCCATCCGCGCTCTTGATATCGAAGGTCTTTCCGGTGTTCGTACGAATACCGGCCCGGTCGCCGGTGACCCCGCGGTCCCCGTCGTAACCCGCGATTCCCACCAGGCCCTCCGCCCCGGCCGGGACCTTCAGCCCGTCGAGGGTGATCTCGTACGAAGGGTGTTCGGCGTTCAGGGTCTGGAAGCCGTCCCAGAGGGAGAGATGGCGCAGCGGCTCCGCCGGGTCCTCGTAGGCGACGGCGAGGGTCCAGCCGCCCCAGGCACCGGTCTCCGAGCGGCCCATGGCGACATTGATCTGGGCGACGGTCCACAGCCCCGCGACGCTCTCCCGGACCAGGGGGGTGATGTCGGCGGACGCCTGGAAGGCGTCGGCGCCGTCGGCGTCCCGGTGCGCGACGGTGATGTCGGCGAGGACCTCCTTGTAGCGGCCCCCGGGCTCGGCGATCAGCACCCGGCCGTTGTCCTTGGGCGGCTTCTGCTCACCGACCCGCAGGTTGCCGCCCCAGTACAGCCGGGCGTACGTGACCTTCGCGCCGGCCGGGAGCGCCAGCCGGGCCCGGCTGGAGTTGTACGTGTTCGGGTCGTCGTCCTCGTCCGTGTAGAACATCTCGTAGTCGCCGTTGACCCCGGGCCCGCCCCGCTGGACCTCGGCACAGGATGCGGCCCCGGCGGTCCCGGGCGTACGGCAGGTGATGGCCGCGTTGGCGGTCCGGACGATCCCGCCGTGCTGGACCGCGTGATAGCGCTGGGTGAAGGGGATGCGCGGCGACTCGGGCTGGTCCGACACCCCGACGGCCCCCACGCCCGGGGCGGGGAGCGCGAGGACGGCCAGGGCCGTCAGAAGGAGCGCGGCGCCGCGGGCACCCCGCCCCGTCGCGATGCCCGGCGAGTTCGACATGGGGCGCATCTCCCACTCGGTCAACATGACAAGAACAGGAATGCGCACTTTGGCAGATGAACCGTCGGTAATCACGCCGGACGCGCCTGTATGACCGGCGCGGCAACATACGGACCACTCGGACGAGACTTTCGAGTGATCGGGCGCATCCTTCTCCGGCGTCGCTCGTTATGACGGCTTCCCATTCCCCGCTACGAGCCGGGCGATAACCCCGGGGCGGGGATGTCGTTGTCCAGGGCGAAGGCGGCGAACTCCGCCGCCGGAGAAAGGGATACGAAAAGATGAAGTATGCGAGGGTGGCCGCGCTCGTCGTCGGTTCGGTGGCTGCGGTCGGCGCGGCGGCGCCCGCATCGGCCGCGACCCCGCCGGCCATGCCCCCGATGAGCCTCAACGGCGGTCTCAACCATGTCGTGGGCGAGATGCCGCTGCTCAACGGCGGGAGCGGGAACGCGGTGAAGGACGTCGCCGACACGGCGATGCAGCTCAACAGCGTCAAGGGCCAGGCGCCCGAGAAGGTGCTGAAGACGGCGGCCGGGGCCACGCCGATGCTGGGCGGGATCAGCCTCGGCAACTGACACCGCGCGGGGCGCTTTCCGGGAGCCGTACGGGCGGCTGCGGGGAGGCGCCCCGCTTCCGGCCGTCCGGCTTGCGATCGCCCCGCCTCCCGTCGTCCGGCCGCGGGGCAGAAAAAAGGGTGGTGCCCCGGCGGGGAGCCGGGGCACCACCCGTTCCGCGTGCGCGGATGTCAGCCGTTGACGCAGGTGTTGCCGAAGGCCGGGTTCAGCAGCCCGATGACGTTGATCGAGTTGCCGCAGACATTGACCGGCACGTGCACCGGGACCTGCACCACGTTCCCGGACAGGACGCCCGGGGAGTTGGCGGCGGCACCGTTCGCGTTGCTGCTGGCGAACGCGTTACCGGCGGCGGCACCGGCGGCGAGACCGGCGGTGGCGAGCACCACGGCAGCCTTCTTGGCAGTCTTCATGGGAAATAGCACCTTCTGTTCGATTTACTGCGTTCTGCCCCGCGTAAGGGCTCACACAGATCGAAACGGCCGATGCGCGGCGGGGACACGGGCGACGCGTCGGGGGACCCCCGTTCGGCCCAACGCGGCCCGCGACCGGCGGACTTCGGCGTCAGGGCGGCGGGCCCCGATGGTCCGTTGGGGTGAACCGGGAGAACCAAACTTCCGGAGGCCCTGTTGTCAGGGGGCTCCGGTAGTGGGCATCCACGACACAGAAGGACGGAACATGCTCAAGAAGGTTATGGCGACTGCGGCGGTCTCCCTCTCCGTGGTCGGCGTGGGCGCCGGGCAGGCTATGGCCATCGGCGACCACGAGGGCACCACCTCGGTCAGCGGCAACCACTCGTCGCAGACCTACGGCAACTCCGAGACGTACGGCGACATGAGCCCCCAGCTCGGCCTGGTCCAGGGATCCCTCAACAAGCCCTGTGTCGCGCTGCCGATCAAGGGCAACGTCGGCTCGCTCATCGGCCTTATCCCGATCGCCGTCCAGGACGTCCCGATCCTGTCGGCCCCGCAGAACCAGCAGTGCACCGAGAACTCCACGCAGGCCAAGGGCGACGAGCCGCTGTCGCACATCCTCAGCAACATCCCGGTCCTCTCCGGCAACGGTGTGGCCAACAGCTGACGTCCCTCCCGGACGCGGCGCGCGGCACGGGAACCCCGGCACCCTCGCGGTGCCGGGGTTTCCCCTTTCCCACCGGCTCCCCTCCCGCTTCACCGCGCCTCCGCCCCGCCCCTCTTTCCACCGCCTTCCCCGCCCTCTTTCCACCACCCTCCCCGGCCGTGCCTCTCCCCGGGCCCGCTGAATCCTTTAATCGAACAGCTCGGAAACCTTGCGCCGAATGCCTCATCATTTCGAAGGAAATCATCCGGCCGAAATTCACCCGGCAGACGGGTGAAGCCGCCGCCGGTCGAAGCAGCCGAAGTGCTTCAATGATGGCGCGGACCGTGGAATTCGGATCCGTACCGGATGCCTGCCTCCAGCCGGCGGCGCATTGCGTCGTGGGGCAGTCGTGCTTCCAGTTGGCATGGCGCATCCGGGGACGCGCCACGCTCCGCCGGATCGGGGGAGGGACCGTCCGGGCGGACCCTCCCCCGATTTATTCCGGACGTCGACCATTCGGCGGCCTTCAGGCTTTTGGGTGAACGCGCGGAACCAAACGGATCGAGGGCAGTTGATCAGTCTGCTCCACGATCGATCGTCCATAGCGAAAAGGGAACATCAAGTGATCAAGAAGATTCTGGCTACCGCTGCGGTCACCGCTTCGATGGTGGGCGCCGGCGCCACGATGGCCGCTCCGGCCATGGCCATCGGCAACGACTCGGGCACCACGTCCTTCAGCGGCAACGGCGCCTCGCAGACGTACGGCAACTCCGCCACCCACGGTGACATGAGCCCGCAGATGGCGCTGGTCCAGGGGTCGCTGAACAAGCCCTGCATCGGCCTGCCCGCGAAGGTCAACGCCGGTTCCCTGATCGGCGTCATCCCGATCGCGGTCCAGGACGTGCCGATCCTGTCGGCCCCGCAGAACCAGCAGTGCACCGAGAACTCCACGCAGGCCAAGGGCGACGAGCCGCTGTCGCACATCCTCAGCAACATCCC
>NZ_JBHYZV010000115.1:0-18514 GCF_042753905.1 Streptomyces sp. NPDC059248
ACCCCCACTTCCCCCACGTGGTGGGGGCTGGGTTTTTTTTTATACGACCGGGGGCCGGGGGGGGGGGGCCCGCCGGGGCCCGGGGGCCCGCGGCCCCCCGTCGTCACGACGGGGGCCGGCGGCCGTACGGTGACGGGCGCGCCGTCACATGGAGCCGTCCGGCTTCGTCCGGCGCAGCAGCCACACCAGGTACGGCGCGCCGAGCAGCGCCGTCACGATCCCGACCGGGATCTCCGTCGGAGCCAGGAGCGTACGGCCGATGGCGTCGGACGCGACCACGAGGACCGCGCCGAGTACCGCCGCCATGGGGATCATCCGCGCGCCGTTGTTGCCGACGAGCCTGCGGGCCAGATGCGGGGCGACCAGGCCGACGAAGCCGACCGCGCCGACCGCCGCTGCGGTGCCCGCCGCGAGGAGGGCGCCCGCGCCGAGGACCAGCAGCCGGGCCCGGCTCAGTTCCAGGCCCAGCGCGCGGGGGAGTTCGTCGCCGAGGGCGAGCAGATTGACCGGGCGGGCGGCCACGACCAGCAGGATCGCGACGACCGCGGGGACCGCGAGCCAGCCCAGGGCGTCGTAGTCGCGGCCGTATGTGCTGCCCGCGAGCCAGCTGAGGGCGGCCGAGATGTTCATCTGCGAGCTGACGACCATGATGTTGACCAGGGCCATGGACGTGGCCGCCGCGCCCAGGCCGACCAGGACGACCCGGGTGGGGTCGAGTCCGGCCCGGCCGCCGCCGCGTCGTGGCCCGCGGGCGATCGCGACGACGAGCAGCAGCATCAGGATGCCGCCGACGCCCGCCGCCAGCGGCAGGGTGATCGCGGGCGCCGACGGGATCACGGCGATGATCAGGACGGCGCCGAACGACGCGCCCGCGGTGACGCCGATGAGTCCGGGTTCGGCGAGCGGATTGCGGACGACGGCCTGGACGGCCGAGCCCGCGACCGCCAGACACGCTCCGGCGAGCGCCGCCACCATGATCCGGGGCAGCCGGTAGGAGACGATCGACTCCACGACGGGGTCGGTGGTGCCGGTGAGCGCCGCGATGATCCGGTCGTAGCCGATCTCGACGTCCCCGAGGCGCAGGGACACCACCATCGCGACCGCGAGCACGGCGAGCCCGATACCGAGGACGACGGCGTACGCGGGCCCGCGCCGCCGCCCGGAGACGGCGACGGCCGCCCCGGTGTCGGCGTCGCCGGTACTGATCCGGCGGGCCAGCAGCATGAAGACGGGCCCGCCGATCAGCGCCGTGACGACACCGACCGGGATCTCCGATGTGTAGACCGCCGACGGCGGGACCACGACCTGGGCCGCCGCGTCGGCGCCGAGCAGGACGGCGCAGGCGAGCAGCGCGGAGAGCGGGATCAGCAGCGCGTGGGCGCGGATGCCGAGGGCGCGGATCATGACGGGGGCGATCAGGCCGATGAAGCCGATGGGGCCCGCGAGGGAGACCGCCGTCGCGGAGAGCAGGACGGCGACGAGGAACGCGGCGGGCCGGATCCGGTCCACCCGTACGCCCATGGCGGACGCGGTCTCGTCGCCGAGCGCCAGCAGATCCAGCGGCCGGGCCAGCAGGGGCGCGGCGCAGGCGACGACGAGGACGATCGCGCCGGTGGTCAGGGGCCGTTCGAGGCCGGACTGCATCAGGGTGCCGTTGCCCCAGAAGAACAGGCCGCGGGTGGCCTCGACGTCCAGCATCTGGAGGAACTCGGCGGCGGCCGTGCCGGCGAGGGCGACGGTCGCCCCGGCGAGCAGGACCCGCCCGGGGGTGAGGACTCCGCCGCTGCTGAGGAGGTAGACCAGGCCGATGGCGAGGAGTCCGCCGACGAACGCGGCCGCGCCGGACGGCAGCGGCCCCAGGTCGAGACCGGTGTAGGCGACGAGGACGACCGCGAAGTAGGCGCCCGCGTTGACGCCGAGAGTGTCGGGCGCGGCGAGCGGGTTGCGGGTCGCGCCCTGGACGAGGACGCCGGAGACGCCGACGGCGATCCCGACGACCAGACCGGTGACGGTACGCGGCAGCCGGGCGCCGACGAGGATGTCCTCGGTGTGGGCGTCGCCGCCGCCGAAGACGACGGCGAGGACGTCCGCGACGCCGACCCCCGACGAGCCCATGCCGAGATGGAGTACGGCGATCGCGCACAGGGCGAGACCGAGGCCGCCGCCCACGAGCAGGGCCCGTGGGCGGCCGGGTCCGGACCCCTGGTCGTGCTTCCCGGCGGTGCGGGCCGGGAGCCGGACGGGGACGGCCATCAGACCTTCAGTGCCTTACCGGTCTCGTCGAGGATGTGCAGCGCCGACAGCGGGCCGCCGAAGAGCCAGGTGCCGGGGTCGAGCGGCTGGACCCGCTGGCCCTTGACGAAGTCGAGGTTCTTCCAGACCGGGTTCTTGGCGAAAGCGCCGGTGAACGGGTTGTCGGCGGCGGCGGCCACGTACAGGAAGTTGGCGTCCTTCGCGGTCGAGGTCAGCCCCTCGACGCCGACGGTCGTCATGCCCCAGACATCGCCCTTGCCGGTCCAGCCGTTCTTCAGCCCGGCCAGGTTGAGCACCTGCGGGGCGATGGCGTCGTCGGTGAGCATCCGGACGGACGCGGTGCCGTTGGCGGTGAAGCCCTGGCCGAGCGCGTAGGTGAGCCCGCCCTTCTTCGCCTTCTCCAGCCGGCCCTTCAGATCGGCGGCCGCGGCGTCGATCCGCTGGTTGACGGCGGTGGCCTCGTTGGTCTTGCCGACCGCCTTCGCCAGCTCGCCGAAGTTCTTCTTCATCGTGTCGAGCTGCGGCTTGGTGGTGTAGGTGAAGGCGAGGACCGGGGCTATGTCCTGGAGCTGCTTCAGGTTCGACTTGGACCGCTCGTTGTCGATGACGATGAGGTCGGGCTGGAGGGCGCGGATCTTCTCCAGGCTGGGCTCGTTGCGGTCGCCGACATCGGTGACGCCCTGCGGGAGCTCGGCGCCCTTCGCGGTGATCCAGGTGCCGTAGCCCTTGTTGTCGGCGTTGCCCGCTGGGGTGACGCCGAGCGCGACGAGTTCCTCGGTGTACGTCCACTCCAGGGCGACGACCTTGGTCGCGGGCTTGTTCAGGCTGACCTTGCCCTGGGCGGTCTCGACGCTGATCGCGCCGCCCTTGGCGCCCTTGTCGCCGCCCTTGGTGTCGCCCGCGGTGTCACCGGCCGTGTCGCCGCCGCACCCGGTCACGGCCAGGGCGAGGGCCACGGCGGCACTGCCCGTCGCGAGGGTGCGCACCAGATTCCGCATGAGGGTAACTCTCCTTGTGTGCTGGATGTGCTGGATGTGCTGCGTGATACGGGGGTCGGTGGCGGCGCCGCACACCGCGGGACGGCGTCCGGGCGACCGGACCACCGTTGTCGGGCGGGGTGTGCCGTCGGGTGCGCCGTCCGGTGTGCCGTCAGGGCACGGGTGACGCGCCGGCCGTCTTGTCGTCGGCGCCGGTCGCCGCTCCGTCCGGAGCCGCCGCCTTCTCCGGGGCCGCCGACCCGTCCCGGGCCGCGGGGAGATCGTCGCCGCGGGCCGGGAAGCAGGCGAGATAGCCGGTGGCGGGATCGCGTACGACGTTCACCCGCAGCCCGAAGGCGCGGTGGATGACCTCGGGGGTGAGGACCTCGTCGGCGGTGCCCGCCGCGGTGACGCCGCCGTCGGCCACGACCACGACGTCATCGGCGTACGCCGCGGCCTGCATCAGATCGTGGATGACGACCCCGACCGCTATCCGGTGCTCGCGGGCGAGCCGCCGTACGACGTCGAGCACCTCGAACTGGTGCCGCAGGTCGAGATAGGTGGTGGGCTCGTCGAGGAGCAGTACGCCCGCCCGCTGGGCCAGCACCATCGCCAGCCAGGCGCGCTGGCGCTCACCGCCGGAGAGTTCGTCGAGGCGGCGGTCGACGAGGGGCTCGGCGTCGGTGACGCCGAGGGCCCAGTCGATGGCCTCGGTGTCGTCGGCCGTGTGCCGGGCGAGTGCGCCGCGGTGGGCGTAGCGGCCGTGGCGGACGAGTTCGCGGACGGTCACCCCGGCCGGCGCGTGCGACGACTGGGGGAGGAAGGCGAGTCGCTGGGAGAGCGACCTGCGGGAGAAGGACTCCAGGGGGGCGTCGTCGACGGTGACTTTGCCGTCGAGGGGCGGCAGCAGGCCCGCGACCGTTCTCAACAGGGTTGATTTGCCACAGCCGTTGGGGCCGACGAGTACGGTGACGGCGCCGGGCCGCAGTTCGAGGCCGACCTGTCGGAGCACGGGGCGACCCGCGTGCCCGACATCCAGGTCCTCGGCCACCAGGCGGGGACCGTC
Organism: Streptomyces sp. NPDC059248; assembly: GCF_042753905.1. Lineage (NCBI taxonomy): Bacteria > Bacillati > Actinomycetota > Actinomycetes > Kitasatosporales > Streptomycetaceae > Streptomyces > Streptomyces sp. NPDC059248. The sequence continues at coordinate 4,297 of NZ_JBHYZV010000115.1, forward strand.
CATGGGCACCACGTTCCTTCCTCACGGCCGGACTGACCCCGACACCCTACAACTTAGGCAAGGCACGCCTAACACTCTTGACCCATAGCGGGTGCAGTCGTGGCCATGTCGATACCCGGCGTGAACGGGCCTACGTGCTACGGCATATGCCGCGGTCGGAGGCGGGTGCGGGGGTGAGGCCGGGGGTGCCGGAGTCCGGCCGGAGTGGCGGTCTTTAATTAATTGACTGGTCACTTTATGATTGTGTTCCGATCCGGACCGGCCCGAGGGAGCGGGCGGGGAGGCCGGACACAGGAACAGGAACGGGACATGCATCGCATATCAATGAAGAAAACCGCCAAGGCCGCGCCCGGGGTATCGGCCGCACCGGGCACCGCCCCCGGCGCCGACCGGGCCGTACGGCTGCTCAACGTGGACGCCCTGCGCGGCTTCGCGCTCCTCGGCATCCTCACCGTCAACATCTGGGCCTTCGCGGACCCGTACTACGCCCAGTCCGCCGGGAACCCGGCCTATGACTCGGCCCTCGACCACGCCGTCCGCTTCGTGGTGTCGCTCTTCTTCGAGACCAAGTTCTATCTGCTCTTCTCCTTCCTCTTCGGCTACAGCTTCACGCTCCAGATGGCCGCCGCCGAACGGTCGGCGGCCGCGTTCGGGCCCCGGATGCTCCGCCGCCAGGCCGGGCTCCTCGCCCTCGGCCTCCTGCACGGCGCGCTCCTCTTCCACGGTGAGATCCTCACGCTGTACGCACTCCTCGGCCTCGCCCTCCTGGCCTGCCGCGGGACGGCACCGCGCCGCGCCGCCCGCGCCGCGATCGCCCTGATCGCCCTCTCCGGTACGGCGTTGCTGCTGCTCGGCATCGCGGGCCTGGCCACGGGCGACCAGGCGGCCGGCCCCGGCTCGGCGCCCGGCGAGAAGCTGGCCGCCTTCACGGGCGACGCCGGTGCCACGGCCGCGTACCACGCGGGCCACTTCGGTGAGACGTTCGGCATCCTCGCGCTGATCCAGGGCCCCAGCTCGCTCGCGATGTTCCTGTTCGGCCTCGCCGCCGGACGGCTCCGCCTCTTCGCCGACCCGGACGCCCACCGCCCGCTGCGGCGCCGGATCCTCCTCTTCGGCCTCCCGGCCGGGCTCGCGGGCGGCGCGTTCTACGGCTGGTGCGCGGCCTACCGGCCGGGCTCGTCGCTGGAGGTCATCGCGTTCGGCGTCGGCCAGTTGACCGCGCCGCTGCTGACGGCGTCGTACGTGGTCCTGGCCCTGGCCCTGTTCCGCACGGCGCGCGGCGCGACGGTCGAACGACTCCTGGCCCCCCTCGGGAAGACGGCCCTCAGCGCCTATCTGCTCCAGTCCCTCACCCTGGGCGTCCTGTTCACGGGCTACGGCTTCAGCCTGATCGACCGGCTGCCGCCGCTCGCCCTGGTCGCGGTCGTCCCGGCCGTCTTCCTCGCCCAACTGCTCCTCGCCCACCGGTGGCTGCGTCGCCATCGGTACGGCCCCGGGGAGTGGGCGCTGCGGGCGGTGACGATCGCCGCCGTACCGCCGTGGCGGGAGCCGGGGAAGGAGGCGGGCCGGCGGAGGCGTACCACGTGATAACCCCGCCGACACTCGGGGGCGCTACCGTGCTCGCGTGCCGAGCACCTCCGATCCCGAGCCCCATCCCGAGCCCCATCCCGATCCCGACACCACCCGCCGCCGGGCCCGTCGCCGGATCACCGCCGTCTGGGCCGCCCTGTGCCTCACCGGTCTCGGCGCCACCATCGCCCTCGGCGCCGGCGGTGAGGCCGTCGGCCCGACCGACCGCGCCCCCGTACCGCGCACGATCCCGAGTCCGATCCCGACCCCGACCCCGACGGCCGTGAACTGCGAGTGGGTCGCGGACGAGGTCGAGTGGTTCAGGGCCGAGGAAGCGAGACGGACGCCCGTGCCGGGCCGTATGACCGTACGGGACATGGCCGTCCCGAAGGAGTGCGCCGCCGTCCTCGAAGCGCGCGGCCTCCGCTGATCCCGGGCCCGGGTCTCTGCTACACCTCCCCCGCCCACCACCCCAGCGCCGCCCGCAACGACGATGTGCTCGCCGGGTGGGACGAGGCCCAGGCGATATAGCCGTCGGGGCGGACCAGGAGTTCGGTGTCGCGGTCCGGGGTCCGCCAGTGGGTGTGGCGGACTCCGGGGTGGGTGACGGGGATCGCGTGCGGCGGGGTGATCAGCACGAAGCCGCCGGTGCGCAACAGTGCGTACAACCGGCCCTCCGCGAGGGTGAGATCCGGGGCGCGGCGGCCGGTCAGGGGGTGGGCGCCGCGGGGCGCGCGGTAGGCGATGCCGAGGCCGGTGACCTGGCCGATCGCCCGCCGGGTCACCGGTGGCAGCACCGCGAGGCCCCCGGCGAGTACTGTCCTGGCCGCCCGCTTCAGGGGCGTACCGGCCATCGCGAGGCGCATGATCGCCCCGCTGCTGCGGATCACCGCCCGGCCCACCGGGTACCGCTCGGTGTCATAGCTGTCGAGGAGCGCCTCGGGGTCGCCGCTCGCCCCGCGCAGGGCCGCCGCCAGCTTCCACGACAGGTTCGCCGCGTCCTGGAGGCCGGTGTTCAGGCCCTGGCCGCCCGCGGGGGTGTGGATGTGCGCCGCGTCGCCCGCCAGGAAGACCCGGCGGTCGCGGTACGCCGGTACCTGGCGTTCGTCGCAGTGGAAGCGGGACATCCAGCGCGGCTCGCCCATCCCGAAGTCCGAGCCGAGGGTACGCCGGGTCAGCTCGCGGATCTCGTCGGCGGCGAGCGGTTCGGTGTCCGGCGGCTGGCGCGACCGGTCCCAGCCCATCATCCGGTACCAGCCGTCGCCGAAGGGGAAGAGCAGCGCGATGGCGTCGCCGGTGACGCTCACGGCGGGCAGTTCGGCGGGCGGGTCGGCGAGCCGGACATCCGCCAGGACCATGGACCGGATCGCCGAACCGCCGGGGAAGGGGAGCCCGAGCCGGTGGCGTACGGTGCTGCGCGCGCCGTCCGCGCCGACCAGATAGCGGGCGGTCAGCTCCCCGGGGGCGGCCGTCCCGACCGCCGATGTCTCGGCGACGACCCCGGCCGCGTTCTGCCGCAGCCCGGTCAGCTCGGTCCCGTACCGGATCTCGGCGCCCGCGTCCCGCGCCCGGCGCTCCAGCAGCCGTTCGACCTCGTACTGCGGGGTGATCAGCACAAACGGGAAACGGGTCCGCAGCCGCCCGAAGTCGATCCCCAGACGCGGGAAGGGACGCAGTCCGCTCAGTGTGTGCCCGGTGGCGACGAGTTCGTCGGCGAGGTCGCGGGCGTCGAGGAGTTCGAGGGTACGGGCGTGGACGCCGAACGCGCGGGTCAGATTGCTCAGCCCGGCGGGCCGCCGCTCGACCAGGACGGCACGGACCCCGGCGGCGGCGAGATCACCGGCGAGCAGCAGCCCGGTCGGCCCGGCCCCGACGACCACGACATCCGTGTCCTTCTCCCCGGCCGGGTTCGTGGGTTCCTTCGGTTCCTTCGTCGCCATCCGCCACCTCCGGTGGGTACCGGCAGCCCACGCGTCCGTACGGCGGGTCTGCCGGTCCCCCACCGATACCGCACCGGCGGCGCGGCGTCACGGAGGCAGGGCGCCCCGACAGAGGTGCCGTGATATCACGGCACGGCGTCACGAAACCGCGCCGACCGGCGCCTAGACTCCACAACCACGCCTGATCAGACGGGAGTTGAGGGGTCGTATGGACCGGATCGACACGGGGCGCGCCCATTCGGCGCGGGTCTACGACTACATCCTCGGTGGGAAGGACCATTACGACGTCGATGTCGAGGCGGGTGACGCGATGGTCGCGGGCTGGCCGTCGCTGCCGGTCAGCATGCGGCAGAACCGGCTCTTCATGGAGCGCGTGGCCCGCCATCTGGCGCGCGAGGCGGGCATCCGGCAGTTCCTCGACATCGGTACGGGGCTGCCGACGGCGCCCAATCTGCACGAGGTGGTGCAGGAGGAGCGGCCCGACGCGGCCGTCGTCTACGTCGACAACGACCCGATCGTCCTCGCCCACGCGGAGGCGCTGCTCACCAGCTCGCCCGAGGGCAGGACCGCGTATATCGACGCCGATATGCGCGAGCCCGACGCCATACTGCGGTCGGCCGAGTTCCGGGCGCTGCTCGATCTGCGGCAGCCGGTGGCGCTGACGGTCATCGCGATGCTCCACTTCATCCGGCCGCCGGAGGACTACGCCCTGGTCCGCAGGCTGCTGGACCCGCTGCCCTCCGGCAGCTATCTGGCGATCTCCACGGCCACGGCCGACTTCGCGCCCGAGGGGTTCGCCCGGGTGGTGGTGGAGTACGAGAGCCGGGGCATCCCGATGGTCCCGCGCGGCACGGCCGAGGTGGGGGCCTTCTTCGAGGGGCTCGAACTGGTCGAGCCGGGCCTCACCCAGGTCCACCGCTGGCGCCCGGGACCCGCGCAGGAGGGTGTGGCGCCGGAACAGGTCGCGATGTACGGCGCGGTGGCCCGCAAGCCCTGACGCCGGCCGGCGGCGCCGGGTCCGGGACCGGGTCCGGACCCGGGTGCCCGGCCGTCGTCGGCGGCGGCGTCCCCGGTGGCCGGGTCCCGGCCCTTGTCGACCGCGCGGGCGGGTGATTGGGTCGGGCGGACCGGCTCCCGTCGGCGGGCGGGCGGTCGTCCCGGAGGGGGAGGAGTGCCATGGGCCGGAGGCGCGCGCTGCCCGAGGGGCTCGGGGAGGCGATCCGTACCACCGCGGACGACGTCGTGGCACTGCTGCGGTCCGCCGTCGACCCGGCCGTGCCCGTACCCGGGCTCACCTGGACGCTCGGCGAGACCGCCGCGCATCTCGCCCAGACAGGCGGCCTGATGGCGGACATCGCGGCGGGCCGGGGCGGCGTGTGGGGCGACGGCACTCCCGGGAGCCTGGCCGGGGCCAACGCGCGGGCGCTGGCCGCGTTCCCGGTACGGGCGCCGGGCCCACTGGCCGCGATGATCGCCGAGCGGGCGGCGGCCTTCGTCACCGCGAACCCGGACCACGACGACCCCGAGACACCTCTGCGCACCCCGCTCGGGCCGATGAACCACGCCGTCCTGGGCTCGTATCTGCTGACCCATATGCTCGGCCACGGCTGGGACATCGCCCGCGCGCTGCGCCGGCCGCACATGATCGACCGGGCCCGGGTCGAGCTGTGCCTGCCCTTTCTGTACGTGACCATGCCGCGGGTCGTACACGCCCCGGCCGCCGCCGGGCTCCGCGCCCGCTACACCCACCGGCTCTGGGGCGGCTCCTCGTTCGGGGTGGCGGTCGCGGACGGCGCGGTCACCGTGCGGCCCGAGCCGCTGCCGGACGCCGACTGTGTGATCAGGACCGAGCCGGTGACGTTTCTGCTGATGGCGCTCGGCCGCTGCTCCCCGGGCCGGGCGGTGGCCCGGGGGCATCTCGTGCCCGGCGGCCCCAGACCCTGGCTCGCGCCCCGCTTCCCGGGACTCTTCAGAGCTCCGTAGCCCCGTTGGCGGGACGGCCCCGCGGACGTACCTCCATATGCTCGCGCGGCCGTCCCGCCCGGTCTCAGTGGCGGGCGGAGTCGACGTCGAGCCGCGGGGTCAGATCGCGGTCCCGCAGCCGGTAGCTGTCGCCCTTGAGCGTGATCACATCGGCGTGGTGCGCCACCCGGTCCAGCAGGGCGTATGTCACCGGTCCATCGCCGAAGGTCTCCGTCCACTGCGACAACGGCCGGTCGCCGGTGACGATCAAGGACGCCCGCTCGTAGCGGTGCGCGACCAGCCGGAAGAGTAGCTGGGTGGTCTCGGCGTCGAAGGGTACGTAGCCGATCTCGTCGATCACCAGCAGCGCGTACCGGTCCAGCCTGCCCAGCTCCTCCGCCAGCAGGCCCGCGCGCTGTGCCCCGGCCAGCCGGGCGGCCCACTCGGCGGCGGTGGCGAAGGCGACCTCGTGCCCGGCCCGGCAGGCGCGGATACCGAGGGCGACGGCGAGATGGGTCTTGCCGGTACCGGGCGGGCCGAGGAAGACCGCGTTGCGGCGGGCGCCGACGAAGTCCAGCTCGCCCAGCCGGGTGATGGTCTCCCAGTCGTAGGCGCGCTGCTGGTCGGCGTCGTACTCCTCCAGCGTCTTACGGGCGGGGAAGTCGGCGTTCCTGATCCGGGTCTCGGCCGACGAGCCGTCCCTGAGGTGGGAGTCGGTGGGCTGCGCGGGCACGGTCTCCAGACGCGGCACGGGCTCCGGCACCACGGCGGCCGGCTTCACCAGGGCCGGCATGAGGGCGGGCACGGGCGCGGGCATATACGCGGGGGCCGGTGCCATCGGTACGGCCGCCGGTACGGCCACGGGGACCGGCTCGGGCGCCGGGCCGCCCGGCGCGGCTGCGGGCGAAGGACCGCTGTCGTGGTGGTTTCCGTTCTCCATCGGCCCGGACATATAGGCGAGGATCGCGGCCGACAGGATGAACGCCATATGGATGACCGTCCCCCACAGCAGCGCGTGCTGGGAGGTGTGGGCGACGTCCACGAACATCTGGAGCAGATGGACCGACGAGATCCCGACGATCGCCGTCGCCAGCTTGACCTTCAGGACGTTCGAGTTGACGTGCGACAGCCACTCCGGCTGATCCCGGTGGCCCTGGAGGCCGATCCGGGAGACGAAGGTCTCGTACCCCCCGACGATCACCATGATCAGCAGATTGGCGATCATCACGACGTCCACGAGCTTGAGCACGGCCAGCATGACCATGGTCTCGTCGGCCTGGCCGCTCATGATGTGCTGGATCAGATGCCACAGCTCGTTGAAGAACTTGTAGACGTAGACGCCCTGGGCGGCGACAAGGCCGAAATACAGCGGTGCCTGGAGCCAGCGGGTGGCGAAGAGCGCGTAGCCGAGCGACGAGGCGGCATAGCTCTTGAGTGCCTGTTTCGCCGGCGGCTCGGGGCGGGCGCCGGCGGGGTGCTGCTCGTAACGGCCGGGGGCGGAGTGCTGGGGCTGATGTGACGCGGGCGTGGCGTGACCGTGCAAGGGCGTCTCCAAACAGGGCTCGGGCGGCGATCGGGCGCGGTTCGGCGTGGCCCGCGTTCACGCTGTCAACGGCCGACCCGGGCAGCCGTAACGGACGCCACCGGCGTACGCCCGGCCGCGGCACTGCTTTCGGCCGGTAGCAATGGGCGCGCTGGGGGCGCGTTCGAGGGGGCACGGACGACACTCCCCGACAACCCGGGAGATCAGGGCACCCGCCACCTCTTCGGCCCATTCCCTCCTTTCCCTCCTTCGCCTGGCGGCCGTCACCCGTTCCCCGCGTACCGCGTGCCGGTACCGCCGCCCGCGCCTTGAATGCGGAGTGTGCTGCGAACGATCGGTGAGTGGTGTGCCCGGCGGGCGGTCTTCGTCGTGGTGGCGTGGCTGGTGGCGCTGGCGGCCCTCCAGGTGCTCCACCACACCTACGGGGGCGAGTACTCCGACGACTTCACGCTGTCCGGAACCCAGTCCCAGGAAGGCGTCACCGTCCTGCGGACCCACGACCCGGCCGCCGGGGGCTACAGCAGCCAGGTCGTACTGCACGACGCCGACCGTCCGCTGACCCAGCTCTCCGGCGAGATCGCGCAGGCCGTGACGAACCTGGGGAAGCTGCCGGACGTCCTGTCCGCCCAGGACCCCCTGTCGGTGCCCTCGTCGAACCAAGGGCCGCTGGCGCCGGACCGGAAGACCGCGTACATCACCGTCCGGTTCGACGTCCCCCCGTCCACCCTCGGCCCGGACTATCTCCACGGCGTCGACGCGGCCGTCGAACCGCTGCGCGCCGCGGGCGTCGACGTCGAGTACGGCGGATCCCTGGGCGAACTGGCCCGGCCGGAACCCAACGACCGGCTGAGCGAGGCCATCGGCTTCGGTGTCGCGATCATCGTCCTCCTGATCGGCTTCGGCAGTATCGTCGCCGCCGTACTGCCCCTGGTCACGGCCCTGATCTGCGTCCTGTGCGGACTGGCGCTGCTCGCCCTGCTCGCCGCCGCGTCCACCTTCGCGACCGTGTCGCCGACCCTGGCGACGATGATCGGGCTCGGCGTCGGCATCGACTACGCCCTCTTCCTCGTCACCCGCCACCGGCAGAACCTGATGAACGGCGACGACCCGGTGACCGCCGCCGGGAAGGCCACCGCGACCAGCGGACACGCCGTCCTGCTCTCCGGCTGCACCGTCGTCATCGCCCTGTCCGGTCTCTGGGTCTCGGGCATCGGCTTCATCGGCAAACTCGGCCTCGCCGCCGCGGTGACCGTCGTGACGGCGGTCCTGGGCGCCCTCACCCTCGTCCCCGCCGTCCTCGGTCTGATCGGACGGCACATCGACCGGCTGAAGGTACGCAAACCCGTCGCGGAGACCGACGCGGAGCCCGGCGAGACGGTGTCCGGCGTCTGGCACCGGTACGCGCTCCGCGTCGAGCGACGGCCCTGGTGGTATCTGGCCGGCGGGGTCCTGGTGCTGGCGGTCCTGGCGTACCCCGTCTTCTTCATGCAGCTCGGACACATCGGCGACGGCGCCGACCCGACCTCCTTCACCGACCGCCGCGCCTTCGACCTGATGTCGGCGGCGTTCGGCCCCGGCTCCAACGGGCCGCTGACCCTCGTCGTCGACCAGAGCGCCGTACCGCCGTCGGACCGGGCGGCGCTGGGGACGTCGCTCCAGCACGCGCTCGCCGCCGTACCGGACGCGGCGACCGTCACCCCGCTCCGGCCCACGGCCGACGGCGACGTCCTCGTCGGCACGGCCTACTCCGTCGCGTCCCCGCAGGACGAACGGACCACCGAGCTGGTCAACCGGCTCACCGACCACGTCCTGCCCGACGCGGTCACCGGCACCGCCGCCCACACCTACGTCACCGGCAGCACCGCCGCCCAGGTCGACTTCCTCGACATCGTCTCCGCCCGCCTCCCCCTGATCATCGCGGCGGTCGTCGGACTCGCCTTCCTGGTGATCCTGGTCGTCTTCCGGGGCATCCTCGTCGCCATCAAGGCGGCCGTCCTCAACGTGCTGTCGATCGCCGCCTCGTACGGTGTCGTGGTCGCCGTCTTCCAGTGGGGCTGGGGCGGCCCTGCGCTCGGGGTCTCCGGCAAGGTGCCCATCGAGAGCTACGTCCCCATGATGATGTTCGCCATCGTCTTCGGGCTGAGCATGGACTACGAGATCTTCCTGCTCTCCCGGGTCCACGAGGCATGGCTGCGCACCGGCGACGCGCGGGCGAGCGTGGCCCACGCGCTGGAGATCACCGCCCGGGTCATCACCTGCGCCGCACTGATCATGGTCAGTGTCTTCGCGGCCTTCGTCATCAGCGACAACATCGTGGTGAAGATGCTCGGCCTCGGCCTGGCGGCCAGCGTCCTGATCGACGCGACCGTCGTCCGGCTGCTGCTGGTCCCTGCGGTGATGACGCTCCTGGGCCCCAAGGCGTGGTGGACCCCCCGATGGCTCGACCGGCGCATGCCGCGACTCCACCCCGAGGGCCAGGAATGAGCCCTCCCGGCGCGCCCTGACGCGAACCCCGCATTCACCCGAACGGCGGACATCCGCATGCGCGCGGCCCGTACCCCTCCTTCACTGGCCCTGTACGCCCTCAGCGCCGGAAGGAGACGTACGACATGAACCGTCCCTGGCAGCGCCCCGCCGTCAGCGCGGCCGTCGCGGCCCTCACGGCCGCCGTCCTGGCCGCGGGTGTCACCGCGTGCGGCAACAGCAACAGCCCCTCGTCCGTGGTGTCCGGGGCGGCGTCGGCGGCGGCCTCGGCCGCCTCCTCCGTCGGCGCGGAGGCCACGGCCGCCATCGCATCGGCCACCTCGGCGGCCGGGAACAAGCTCGACGAGATCAAGGGCGGTGTGAACGCGAAGGACGACGTCACCCTGGCCGCGCCGGCCGCGAAGGACGGCTACAGCACGGTCGACGTCACCGTCCGCAACACCACCGACGCCACCAAGTCCTTCGGGGTGAAGGTCGACTACAAGGACGCGAGCGGGAACCTCCTCGACACGACGGTGGTGACCGTGTCGGACGTCCCCGCGAACGGCACCAAGTCCGCGACGGCCAAGAGCAACCGCAAGCTGACGGGAGAGGTGAAGACCGACGTCTCCCAGGCCCTCCGCTACTGAGTAAATCCCGCGCCCCGCGAACGGAGCCGACGATGGACGACTACCCGCTCCTCAACCTCTTCTGGACCATGCTCTGGTTCTTCCTCTGGATCATGTGGCTGTTCCTGCTGTTCAAGGTCATCACCGACCTGTTCCGCGACCACTCCCTCAACGGCTGGGCCAAGGCCGGCTGGATGATCCTGGTGATCCTCCTCCCCTTCCTCGGCGTCCTGCTGTACGTGATCTTCCGCGGCCGCTCCATGGGCGAACGCGAGATCACCGCGGCCAAGGAGCGCGAGGCGGACTTCAAGTCGTACATCCGCAAGACCGCGACCGAGGGCGGCGGCGCCCCGGGCGGGGACGTGGACCAACTGGCGCGCCTGCACGATCTGAAGGAGAAGGGCGCGATCACGGAGGAGGAGTTCCAGCGGGCGAAGGCGAAGATCCTGGCCTGACGCCCGTCGCCCGTCCCTCGTCGCCCGTCCTCGTCACCCGTCACCCGTGGAGGAAGAGGTGGGGCCCCGCCGTCCCCCGATCGGCGGGGCCCCGCTGTGAAAGAGCTTGGCCCCGTGGACCACCCCGGCGCCAGAGACCGCGACAGGATCGGGCGACCCCGGGAGGACCACCCCTTCCACCTGCGGTGACGCGGGCCGGGACGAGGTCTTACCGGGACGGGACGACGTTCGTCTCGGCACGCCGGGACGGCCGTGTTTGACTGGACGGGGCGTCCTCAACGCCGAGGGCGCCGGTCTGCTGGGGGGTTGAAGATCATGCACCCGCGCTGGAAGGCACTGCCCGAGGGGACGGACCCGAGAATCACGCGGTTCGTCGCCGAGTTACGTGGACTCAAGGACCATCACGAGCTCGACATGGCCGCGCTCGCGAGACGTACCGGATACAGCAAGTCCTCCTGGGACCGCTATCTGAACGGCCGCTCCCCGGCGCCTGCGGCGGCGGTCGAGGCGCTGGCCCGACTCTGCGACGTGGACCGGGAACCCCTGCTCGTCCTGCGCGAACTCGCGGCCGAGGCGTACGAATCGGAGACACCGGACGATCCCGGTGATCCCGGTGATCAGGGCGATCCGGAGCCCGGGGCGGCTCCCCCGAAGGACCCGGTGCCCGAGGGGCCCCGCCGGGCGTCAGGACCCAACCCGTGGATCGTCGCCGCCGTCTCCAGCGCGCTGACGGCCCTGCTCATCCTGGGCGCGTTCGTCCTGATCGACCGCTGGGACGAGGAACCGGCGGAAGCGGTGCCGAAGACCGCGGCCACCGTCGACTCCCATCCGAAGCTGGGCGAGTTCGCCTTCGAGGCGGGCAAGGTCTATCCGTGCGAGGTGCGCCGCGACCGGGACGGTCTGCTCTCCGCGGGCTACAGCGGCACCCGTACCGAACTGATCGAGCGGTACTCGACGCGCTGGTCCGTCGTCGAGGCCCAGTGCCTGCTGGCGCACCACGGACTCGAACCGGGCGGCGCGGACGGCGCCTTCGGCAACGGGACCGAGCGCGCCGTCAAAAGACTTCAGGACCAGAGCCGGATCGCCGTGGACGGAGTGATCGGGCCGGACACCTGGAAGGCCCTGCGAGGGTGAGCGCCGCACGGCCGGACGGCGAAGGCCCGCCACCCGGTTCGCCACCGGGTTCGCGACCCGGTCCGCCGCCGGGCCCGTCACCGGGTCCGCCGCCGGGTGTCCTGCCGGGACTGCCGCCGGAGTGCGTCAAACTCGCCTCCGACCTGCGGGAGCTGCGGACCGCGACGGGCCTCAGCCTCGCCGGGCTCGCGGCGAAGACCCCGTACAGCAAGTCCTCCTGGGAGCGCTATCTGAACGGGAAGGTGCTGCCGCCCCGGCAGGCCGTGGAGACGCTCTGCGCGCTCGCGGGCGAGCGCCGGGACCGTACCGTCGCCCTGTGGCGGCTCGCGGACGACGCGGTGAGCCGACGCGGGGCGGCGGGCCCCGCCGTATCCGGAACAGCCGGTACGGCCGCGGGGCAGACGGCCCCGAGCACACCGGCGCCGCCTCCCGCGATACGCCGCCGGCGGCTGCCCGTCCTGGTGGCCGCCGCCGTCTGCGTCCTGGGCGGCCTGACCGCCGGGGTGGCGTTCGTCGCCGGGGACCGCGGCGGGGACCGGGTCGGGGACCAGCGGGCCCGGAGCGCGGTGGAGGGCCGCGGCACCGTCGCGGGACCGGCCTGCCACGGTGCCACGTGTACCGGTACGAATCCGGAGTCGGCCCGCTGCTCGTCCGCCGCCGCTCCCCCGGTCACCGTCGCGGAACGGGACTTCGGCGGCGTGATCGTGAAGGTCCGGCGCTCGGCGGTGTGCGACACCGTCTGGGCCAGGCTCGACCGGGGCACGGAAGGCGACCGGGTGGAGATCGCCGTGGGGGACGGCGAGCCGCAACGGGCCGAGGTGCATGACCGGTTCGACGCGATGGCCTCCGTGTCGACACCGATGGTGGCCGTCGACGGGTCGGCGCTGCGCCGGGTCCGGGTCTGTCTCGTCCGCGGCGGGGACCGCGACTGCGTCGTACTGAAGGCGTCGGGGGCGTCGGACGCCTCGGGGCGCGGGTAGGGCGGTTCGGGCGGGGCTCAGTGCCAGTCGATATGGCGGACGGAGTCGCAGAGTTCGACGACGAGTTCGCCCGAGTCGAGCCCCGTTCCCGCAACCGGCCGGACCCGGGCACCCACCCAGACCAGATGGGGCGCGGCTCCCACCACACGGCAGCGGAACATAAAGCCCTCGGGGAAGCGGATGAGGGACTCGTTGCGGGCCACCCGGGTGTAGCGGTGGACCACGGCGGAGCGGATGACGATGCCCTCGCCCGTACTGCGGTCCTCCTCCAGATCGCTGGAGGCGCAGACGGGACAGAGGAGTTTGCGGAACGAGGCGGTGCCGCACCAACGGCAGCGCTGGTAGATCAGACCGGTGTCCGCCTCTGATACCACTTCTGCGGCGAGACTGTCGGTTCCGGGCTGGGACATGAGACGACCCCCTGCACTCGGCGGCTCGGGCTGGCGCCTCAGCACCATATGGCACTCAGTGCCGGGGTGTATAGGTACTGGGTGCCAGTATTCGGCACGGGCGGGTGCCGGGCGCCGGTGTCAGGGGTGGTCAGAGTCGGGCAGGGGTTGGTCAGGGGGTGGTCGGGGGTTGGTCAGGGGGTGGCGGTCGAGGGGTCGAGGGCGGCCTCGATCCCCTGCACCACCCGCCAGACGGGGGTGCCTTTACGGGCGACCATGACCACCACCTCGCCGTCCCCTTCGGGCAGCGGCGGTACGACGGTCAGGGGCGCCGCGACCGCGCCGGACGCGGGCTCCGCGCCCCAGACGTCCCGTACCAGGGAGAGCGCGTGGTCGACCGCGGCCTCCGCGTCCCCCTCGCCGCCCGACCGCAGCCACGACCGCAGGGCGTTGTTGTGCGCGGCGACCACCGCCGACGCGATCACCTCGGCGCGCAGCGACCCGTCCGGGGTCTCGGGCCCGCGGGCCCGCAGATGCTGGGCGAGGGTGCGCTCGTAGCGGCGCACGACGGAGAGTTCGTACGTCCGCAGGCCCGGCACCTCGCGGGTGAGCCGGTAGCGCTGGACGGAGAAGTCCGGCTTGGCCGCGTACATCCGCATCACGATCCGGGCGGCGTCGCAGACCGTGCCGACGGGGTCGTCCGAGACCGCGTTCGCCTCCAGATAGGCGGTCATCTCGGTGAGGCAGCCCTCGTGGTCGGGGAAGACCGCGTCCTCTTTGGAGGGGAAGTAGCGGAAGAACGACCGGCGGCCGACGCCCGCGCGCGCGACGATGTCGTCCACCGTGGTCCGCTCGAACCCCCGGTCGAGGAAGAGTTCGAAGGCGGCCTCGGCGAGCGCCTCCCGCATGGGCACATCGGCATTGCGTCGCTTGCGCACCTCAGTCATGGCGGGCAACGTAACACCGGAACGACGGTTTTGGCACTGGGTACCTTTACAGAGGGTACTTGGTGCCATAGCCTCGACGGGACAAAACCTCCATCGGTAGGAGTCAGGAGCACCGTCGTGAGCTTGAGGATCGTTGTCTGTGTGAAGTATGTGCCCGATGCGAGTGGTGATCGGGGGTTCGCGGATGATCTGACGGTGGATCGTGAG
>NZ_JBHYZV010000116.1:0-17733 GCF_042753905.1 Streptomyces sp. NPDC059248
GGCTGGGATTTGTTAATAAGCCCCAGGCACTCCACGACCGGAACGCAATGTCCGTGGTGGTGCGGATCTGTGTCTTTTATACGAAATTGGGGGCGGCGGGAGGAGATCCTCCGGCCGCCCCTTTCGTGTGTCGGCGGTTCGGGCTAGCGGGTCTTCGGGCCGCCGCGCGGCATCCGCATCCCCTTGGGCATAGGCCCCTTTGGGAGTGGCATATTGCTCAGCAGGTCGCCGAGCGCGCGCAGTCGGTCGTTGGTCGCGGTCACCTGGGGGCCCGAGAGTACCCGGGGCAGCTTCAGCATGGTCGTACGGACCTTCTTCAGCGGCACCTGGCCCTCGTCCGTGCCCACGACGATGTCGTGGACCGGGACGTCCATCACGACCCGGGACATCTTCTTCTTCTCGGCCGCGAGGAGTGTCTTCAGCCGGTTCGGGTTGCCCTCGGCCACCAGGACGATCCCGGCGCGGCCGACGGCGCGGTGCACCACGTCCTGGTTCCGGTTCATCGCCACCGCGGGGGTGGTGGTCCAGCCGCGGCCGATGTTCTGGAGCACGGCGGCCGCCGCACCCGGCTGGCCCTCCATCTGGCCGAAAGCCGCCCGCTCGGCCCGGCGGCCGAAGACGATCGCCATCGAGAGGAAGGCGAGCAGGAAGCCCAGGATGCCCAGATAGATCGGATAGCCGATCCAGAAGCCGATTCCGAGGAAGACACCGAAGGTGACGGCTCCCACGGCCGCGATGACCAGACCGATCAGCGGATCGGCCTTGCGCGTCATCTTGTAGGTGAGGGCGATCTGCTTCAGTCGCCCGGGGTTAGCGGCGGCGTCAGCGCCTTCCGCTCTCTCTGCTTTTGCCTTCCTCGCCATAATCCGAAGTTTACGTGGCCCTGGACGCGGGGTCCGCCACGGCCTCCAGTACGTGCTGGGTCTCGACCCGGTCCTTCGCCCGGCGGCGGTCCTCCAGGACGGCGGTCCAGGCGTTGCGCCGGGCGGTGCGCTGGCCGCCGGCGAGCAGCAGGGACTCCATGGCGCGCAGGGCGCCGGACACGGACGGGAGTGCGGTGGCGCGTACCGGACGGAGTGGCGCGGTCTGCATGACGGGCCCCCTTCGGGGAGGAACGGGGCCGGCCGGGGCCGCGGGAGGGGCCACGAGGGCCCGCGCGGCCCGGGGACGGTCCGGACGGCTGAGGGTGTGGTGCGGTGGTGCGGGACGGCGCGAGGTGCCGCGGGTGACACGGGGTGACGCGGGGTGGTGACACCAGCGTCACTGCTCGGTGTTACCAGGGCGTGACCGACCGGTCAAACGCCGGTGAATCCCGGAATCCGGCGGTCCGGGAGCCCGGCGCGGCCCGTGCCCCGTCCCCACCTGGGGGAAGCGGCACGGGCCGCGCCCGACCTCGTATTACCGATGGGTAATGACTTGTGCTCGACTTCACACGGGGCGTTACGGCCCCGGTGGCTCAGACGACCGGCAGTGTGGCCCGGTCGCCCGTCAGCCGCTTCTCCATCGCCTGCTGGTACAGCCGCCCGGCCCGGTACGAGGAGCGGACCAGCGGGCCCGACATCACACCGGAGTAGCCGATCTGCTCGGCCTCCTCCTTCAGCTCCACGAACTCGTGCGGCTTCACCCAGCGCTCCACGGGGTGGTGGCGCACCGAGGGACGCAGATACTGCGTGATCGTGATCAGCTCGCAACCCGCGTCGTGCATCTGGCGCAGGGCGTCGGAGACCTCCGCCCGCTCCTCGCCGAGGCCGAGGATCAGGTTCGACTTGGTCACCAGACCGGCCTCCCGGGCCCGGGTGAGTACCTCCAGGGACCGGTCGTAACGGAAACCGGGGCGGATCCGCTTGAAGACCCGCGGCACGGTCTCGACGTTGTGCGCGAAGACCTCGGGGCGCGAGTCGAAGACCTCGGCCAGCAGCTCCGGCACCGCGTTGAAGTCCGGCGCGAGCAGCTCCACCTTGGTCCGGCCGTCCGCGCGGTCCGCGGTCTGCCGGTGGATCTCCCGCACCGTCTCGGCGTACAGCCAGGCACCGCCGTCGGCCAGGTCGTCCCGGGCGACGCCGGTGATCGTGGCGTAGTTCAGGTCCATCGTGACGACGGACTCGCCGACCCGCCGGGGCTCGTCGCGGTCCAGCGCCTCCGGCTTGCCCGTGTCGATCTGGCAGAAGTCACAGCGCCGGGTGCACTGGTCGCCGCCGATGAGGAAGGTGGCCTCACGGTCCTCCCAGCACTCGAAGATATTGGGACAGCCCGCCTCCTGGCAGACCGTGTGCAGGTCCTCGCTCTTCACGAGGGCCTGCATCTTCGTGTACTCGGGACCCATCTTCGCCCGGGTCTTGATCCACTCGGGCTTGCGCTCGATGGGGGTCTGGCTGTTCCTGACCTCCAGGCGCAGCATCTTGCGTCCGTCGGGTGCGACAGCGGACACGTGGCGCCCCTTTCTGCTATCGCGGCATTCGATTCTGCGGCGCCCACCAGGGTACGCCCGTGCTTTGTACGGCCCTCAGTCGAGCCAACCCGGTCACCCGGAGGTGCATTCCCCCGAACGGTCGGTAATCCGGACGGCGGGTACGGCGGTCGCGCTCAGGACGCCGCCCCCACGGCCCGCGGCACCGGCCGCGCCTGCTCCAGTACCCGCAGCAGATGTCTCTCCACCACCGGTACGACCTCGGCGATCGTGATGTCCCGGCCCAGTTCGTTCGCGAGCGACGCGACGCCCGCGTCCCGGATCCCGCACGGCACGATCCGGTCGAACCAGGTGTTGTCCGGGTTCACATTGAGGGCGAACCCGTGCATGGAGACGCCCTTCGCGATCCGGATTCCGATCGCCGCCAGCTTCCGGTCCTCCCGGCGCTGGCCCGCGTTGGAGGGGGCGTACTCCGGCCCGTTCAGCCGCGGATCGAACTCGGGGTCCTGCAACCGGGGGTCGAAGTCGAGGTCGAGCCCGCCGGGCGACGGCCGCTCCGCCACCGGGTCGCCCAGCACCCAGACCCCGCTGCGGCCCTCGACCCGGCTGGTCTCCAGACCGAACTCGGCGCAGGTGTCGATCAGCGCCTCCTCCAGCCTGCGGACGTGCGCCACCACGTCCACCGGGCGCGGCAGCTTCAGGATCGGATAGCCCACCAGCTGACCGGGGCCGTGCCAGGTGATCTTGCCACCCCGGTCGACGTCGACGACCGGCGTGCCGTCCAGGGGCCGCTCGCTCTCCTCGGTCCGGCGTCCCGCCGTGTACACCGGCGGGTGCTCCAGCAGCAGACATGTGTCGGGGATCTCGTCGGCGAACCGCGCCGCGTGCACCTCCCGCTGCTTCTGCCACGCCTCCCGGTACTCCACGGCGTCCTCGCCGAAGCCCAGTCGGACGAACCGCAGCTCACCCAAGGCACTGCCTCCTTACGAACCTTCGCGACCCTCGCGTCGCGCCCTCGTACCCGCCGCACCCCCGCCAGGGTACGGCGGGGGAGCGCGGCACGGGCCGGACGTCTCGCCGGTCAGCGCACCCCCCATCCTCACACGTTCGGATGAAGCTCCGACGAAGCCGGTGGGCCGCATCGGAGGGGCCGCTAAATTCGCGCCGTTCCATGAGGGCTGCGACCGGCCCGGAAGGCAGGAGACCAGACGGCTGATGACGGAACGACCACCGCAGCGCATTCCCAACCGCCAGCTCGCCGCACTGATCGGCGAAGCCGGGTTCTCCAACGCGGGCCTCGCCCGCCGGGTGGACCAGCTCGGCCTCGAGCACGGTCTCGACCTGCGCTACGACAAGACGTCCGTGACCCGCTGGCTCCGCGGCCAGCAACCGCGCGGCACCACGCCCGCGCTCATCGCCGAGGTCTTCACCCGACGGCTCGGCAGACGGCTCTCGGCCCAGGACCTGGGGCTCGACGCCTGTGCGCCGGTCTACGCGGGACTGGAGTTCGCCGCCACCCCGGAGGAGGCCGTCGAGATCGTCGGCGGGCTCTGGCGCAAGGACTCCGGCAGCCATGCCGAACTCCGCAAGATCGCCTTCACCCCGGCCGGGCTCGTGGTGCCCAGCCGGGACTGGCTGATCGGGCGGGCCGACGAACGGGTCGCCCGCGGTGACCAGGCGCCCGCGGCGCCGCCGCAGCCGGGCGGGCCCCGGGTCCCCGCCCAGGGCGGGGCGGGCGTGCCCCGCCAGCGCACCGGCGACCGGTCCGCCGAGCGCGGCCCCGGCCAGCGGGTCTCCAGCGGCGACATCGCCGCCCTGCGCTCCGTCGGCGAACTCTTCCGCACCATCGACGACGCCTACGGCGGCGGACACGCCCGCCAGGCCCTCGTCCGCTATCTGGAGCACGAGGCCGAGCCGATGCTCCGCGGTACGTACGGGGAGGTCACCGGGCGCCGGCTGTTCGGCGCGGTCGCCGATCTGACCCGGCTCGCCGGATGGACCTCGTACGACATCGCCGCGCACGGACTCGCCCAGCGCTACTTCGTGCAGGCGCTGCGGCTGGCGCAGGCGGCCGGGGACCGCGCCTACGGCTCGTACGTCCTGGTCACGATGAGCCGCCAGGCGGTCTATCTGGGCCACGGCCGGGAGGCCGTCCAGCTCACCCGGGTCGCCCAGCAGGGAGTGGGACCCGCTGCCCCGCCGGTGGTGCAGGCCCTGCTGCACGCCGTCGAGGCCCGGGGCCACGGCGTGCTGGGCGAGGCCCGCGCCTGTACGGCGTCCCTCGTCCGGGCCGAGCGCGCGCTGGATTCCGCCCGGCCCGGGGACGAGGTGCCGCCCTGGGCGCGGTTCTTCGACGAGGCCCAGCTCGCCGACGAGTTCGCGCACTGCTACCGCGACCTCCAGCAGTACCGCCCGGCGATCCAGTACGCCGAACGGTCGCTCCAGCTCCGGCCCCACCAGCTGGCCCGCAGCAGGCTGTTCTGCCGGGTCGTGCTGGCCACCGCGCGGCTCGGCCTCGGCGAACTGGACCAGGCGTGCGCGCTGGGCGCCGAGGCCGCACTCCAGGCGTCGGAGATGCGTTCCGTACGCGCCCTGGAGTACGTCCGCGACTTCGAGCGGCGGCTCGACCCCTACCGGGAGGCCGCGGCGGTCCGCGGCTATCGCGAACGCGTCGCGGCGCTGGGATAGGCCGATGGGCGGGCGGTCCCGAGCCCCGGCGGAAGGTCCACTTCCGCCGGGGCTCCGGCCCGTTTCTAGTGCTGTGACCGGAAAGGTTTGCCGTGGGCCCGCGGCGTTCGGTGCGGTGCATCGCAAGGCGGAGGTCCACGGCTCGTACTGGACGTACTTGCGTGGTCCGACAACGCGGCGAGGTGCCGTGCCGGGCGTCGCGGGCCGGTGAACCTTTCCGGTCACAGCGCTAGGCCGCCAGGGGCAGGTCAGGGCCCTGGGCGTCGGGGATCCCGAAGTCCCGCAGCACCGCGCGGGCGGCGCGGCGGCCCGAGTGGAGGGCGCCCTGGACCGTACTCGTGTCCCGGTGGTCCCCGCAGACGTACAGCCCGGACAGCACCCGCACCCGGCGGCGCGGATCGTGCGGGGCGGGCATCGCGGGCGCCGCGTCGGGCGTGTGGTGCACGGCGAGCAGCTCCCAGTCGTTCGTCGGTACGCCGTAGAGCCGGGCCAGCTGCGCCCGTACGGCGCCGTCGAGCCCCGGCGGGGGAGTGCCGAGGACGGTGGAGGTGATCAGGGCGCGCCCGGCCGGGGCGCGGGACGGGTCGACGGCGCTCATCACCGCGGTATGCGCGACCGGGCCCGACCGGTCGGCGTCCAGCACCAGCGCCGATCCCGTGGGGGGCGCCACCGGCGCGGTGTGGTGCACCACCGTCACCGGGTGGAACTCCGGCACCCGCAGCCCCGGCAGCAGCTCGGCCGCCTCCCGGGCGCCGGTGGCCAGGATCAGCGCGCGGCACGACAGCTCGCCGAACTCCTCCGTGCAGACCCGGTTGATCGACGCGTCCTTGACCCGCACCCCCGGCAGGACCGCGCCCGGGGGCAGCGCCGCGGCCAGCAGGTCCGGGATCGCCGACGCCCCGCCCTCGGGCACGCAGACCCGGCCGCGGGCGAAACCCCGCAGCGCGAGATCGGCGCACCGGCTCGACGTCGTCAGCTCCGGATCGCACAACAGGGCCGACAGCAGGGGCCGCAGAAAGCCGTCGACGGTACGGGCGGGCAGCCCGCGCACGGCGAGCGCCTCCGCCGCCGACCGCTCGGGGCGGGCCGCCAGCCGCGCCGTCGACGTGCCCGCCAGCCGGGCCAACGAGGCGCCGAGCCGCGCCTCGTCCAGCGGCCGGGGGGCGCTCGCCAGGGCGCGTGCCACCGTCAGTGCTCCCCCCACGCCCCTGCGGGCGGCGCGGGCGGCGGCCGGTTCGGCGGGGGTACGGGGGTACGGCACGGCCGCCGCGCCCCGGCGGCGTACCACCTCGCCCGTACGGTGCAGCCTGCCGTCGCCGTGGACCAGCAGCCCGGGGGCGAACGGGCGGAGCGCGAGGGCTCCGAGCGCGGGGGCGCGGTGCAGCTCACGGTAGGAGGTGTTCAGGAGACGGCCGACGTGGTCGAGCCGGAAGCCGTCGGTCTCGTCGGTCGCCATCCGGCCGCCGGGCCGGTCCGCGGCCTCCAGGACCGAGACCCCGATCCCGGCGCCGGTGAGCGCGAGCGCCGCGGAAAGACCGGCGACGCCGGCTCCGACGACGATGACGTCCGCATGATCCGCGTGGTGTGCGGTGCTGATGAGCACGTGCCCCTCCCCGAGGTCGGCAACGGCTGGTGGGAGGCTCGGCTCCCACAGAGTCATGCCCTCAACGGGCCCGGCGGATACCGGGGTCCGGGTCGAGGTTAGAAGCGGTGGCCGAGTCCCGCCCGCGCGCGTGCGGCGGGGCACGGGTGCGTACGGGGCGCATACACCCGCCCCCCGAGTGGCGTCGCCGTTCCGATGACCCTCGTCTTCGGGGTTTCCCCCCGTGGGTGGTTGCTCGCGCAGTTCCCCGCGCCCCCAAGATCTCCGGCTGAGCGTTCCCGCGGCAGGTGAAGGCTTTTAGGGGCGCGGGGAACTGCGCGAACAGCCACAGGCGGCGCGCGGCCGGAACACGAGGGTCATGGCTACGGCGCTCCCCGCCGGGCAGGCGGCGGCGGCCGGAACGCGACGGTCATGGGTACGGCGCGACCCGCCGGGCGGGACCGGGCGGGACCGTCACGGGTCTCGGGGCCGGGGCCCGGGGCCCGGGGTCATCGAGGCGTGAGCGCAGCGGTGATGGCGGAGTCGATCGACGGGAACGCGAACGAGAACCCCGACTCCAGCAGAGCCCGCGGCACCGCGCGCGTACTCGCGAGGACGTCGGACGCCATGTCCCCGAGCGCGATCCGCAGCGCGGGCCGCGGCACCGCGAACAGCGTCGGGCGCCTCAGGGCCCGCCCCATGGCCGCCGTGATCTCCCGGTTGGTCAGCGGCTCGGGCGCCGTGCAGTTCACCGGGCCCGACAGCGACGGGGTGTCGATGATGTGCCGCAGGGCCGCGACCTCGTCGTGGAGGGCGATATAGCTCCAGTACTGGCGGCCGTCGCCGAGCCGTCCGCCGAGCCCGGCCTTGAAGAGGGGGAACATCCGGCCCCACGCCCCGCCGCCGCGCGCCACGACGAGCCCCGTCCTGGCGAACGCGGTCCGGATCCCCGCCTCCCGGGCCGGCGCGGCCGCGGCCTCCCACTCCACGCAGACCTCCGGCAGGAAGCCCTCGCCCGCGGGGCCGCTCTCGTCCACCGCGCGGCCGCCGGTGTCGCCGTAGTACCCGACGGCGCTGCCGCACAGCAGTACCCGCGGCGGGGTGTCGAGGGACGCGACCGCCTCGGCGAGCGTCGCGTTGCCCAGGACCCGGCTGTCGCGGATCTCCTCGCGGTACGCCGCCGTCCAGCGGTGGTCGCCGACCCCGGCGCCCGCGAGGTTCACCACCGCGTCGCAGCCGTCCAGACGCGCGGTGTCCACCCGGCGGCGGGCCGGGTCCCAGGAGACCTCGTCCCCGGCCCGCGCGGTGTGCCGTACCAGCCGCAGGACCTCGTGTCCTTCCGCGCGCAGGGAGTGGACGAGTGCCGTACCGATGAGTCCGGTGGAGCCGGAGACCGCGATCCTCATAAATCCATCCTGCCCTGTGACGAGGTGTGAAACAGTGACCGCCATGTCGGAACTCCGTGCGCCCGCCACGTATCAGATCCGTCCCGCCCGTACCGAGGACGGGGACGCGCTCGCCCGGCTGGACCGGGACACCTGGTCCCCGCTGCACGCCGTGTCGCCGGAGCCGCAGCCGCCGTACGCCCCCTTCTTCGACGCCACGCATCTGCCCGGGCACTTCCTGGTCGCCGACGAGGACGGCACGGGCGAGCCGCTCGGCTACATCCGGCTGGTGCCGCCCACCCCGCTGCCGTGCAACCGGCACGTCCGTCAGATCCAGGGGCTGGCCGTCGCGGAGTCCGCCCGGGGCCGCGGGGTCGGCCGGGCGCTGCTCCGTGCCGCGTACGACGAGGCACGCGGCCAGGGCGCCGTACGCATCACCCTGCGCGTCCTCGGGCACAACGCGCCCGCCCGCGCGCTCTACGAGTCCGAGGGCTTCGTCGTGGAGGGTGTGCTGCGGGAGGAGTTCCTCATCGGCGGCGCGTATGTCGACGACGTCCTGATGGGCCGCCGTCTCGACTGATCCTGCCGGTCCTGCTGGTCCTCCCGGCCCGGCCGTGATCCGTCACTCGGGGCCGAAACGCGCCCACAGCCGGGGGAAGCGGCGGGCCAGATCCGTGTCGTCGTCGAAGTCGAACGGGGTGCCGACCGGTTCGGCGGGCTGCGGCGGGATCCCCAGATCCGGTGCGACGGCGCCGGTGAGCTGCTCGTACGCCTCGTCCGCCGCGTAGCCGATCTCCTCGCCGTCGCCGTCCCCGCCGTCGTCCCCGTCGAAGTCGTCCAGCAGTTCCGCCAGCGCGTCGGGGTCGTGCAGCGCGCCCTCGAAGACTTCCCGGCCCTGGGCGATCAGCCAGCAGCGGAAGTAGTCGAAGACGTCGTCGCTGGCGCCCTCCAGCAGAACGGCCGCGGCGCCCCACAGGTCCCAGGTGTAGGCGCGGTTGTAGCGGGCCTCGAAATGGCGGGCGAAGTCCAGTACGGAGTCGGGGTCGAGCCGGAGCAGCCGCTCCACCAGCTGATCGGCATGGTCCTCGGGATCGCCGTCCGCGGCCTCGCGGGTGCTGTCCACGATCTCCCAGAACTCCGTCTCGTCCATCACGCGTCCAGCATCGTGCGTCGGGACGGTACGCGCACCCGGAACCGCGCACCCGGACCGGAAGCCGGATCACCAAGAAGGTCGCGACCCGGGAGATCGTCCGCCAAGCCGGACAGGAGATGTCGGGATTCCGTGGCACGGTCGGTGCCATGACAGTGAGTACACCGAAGCAGAGCCGCCCGCTGGCGGGCCGCGTCGCCCTGGTCGCGGGCGCCACCCGGGGCGCCGGGCGCGCCCTGGCCGTCGCCCTGGGGGCCGCGGGCGCGACCGTCTACGCCACCGGCCGCACCACCCGCGACCAGGTCAGCGAGACGGGCCGTACGACCGAGACGATCGAGGAGACCGCGGAGCTGGTGACGGCCGCGGGCGGCGAGGGGATCGCCGTACCCACCGACCATCTCGACACCGGCCGGGTCCGGAGCCTGGTCGAGCGGATCGACGGCGACCACGGACGGCTGGACGTCCTCGTCAACGACGTCTGGGGCGCCAACGCCTACCTCGACTTCGACACCCGGATGTGGGACGTCGATCTGGAGCGGGGGCTGCGCATGATCGACCTGGGCGTACGGACCCACATCATCACCAGCAGCGTCGCCCTGCCGCTGCTGGTCCGGCGGCCGGGCGGGCTGGTCGTGGAGGTCACCGACGGCACCGCCCGGACCAATCGGGGGTTCCGGGAGAACTTCTACTACGACCTGGCGAAGAACGCGCCGATCCGGATGGCCTTCACCCTGGGCGAGGAGCTGCGGCACGTCGGCTGTTCCGCCGTCGCCGTCACGCCGGGCTTTCTGCGCTCCGAGGAGATGCTCGACCACTTCGGGCTGACCGAGGAGAACTGGCGCGACGGCGTCCCCGGCCAGGAGCACTGGGCGCTCTCCGAGTCGCCCGCCTATCTGGCCCGGGGCGTGGCCGCGCTCGCCGCCGACCCGGAGCGGGCGCGGTTCAACGGGCGGTCACTCGACAGCGGGGAGCTGGCCCGGGAGTACGGCGTCACCGACACCGACGGCAGCCGCCCGGACGTCTGGGGGTTCATCCTCGCCGAACGGGCGGGGGAGAAGCCCGACCTCGCCGACTACCGCTGAACGGGGGCGCCCCGGCTCAGCGGTACAGCTCGGCCATCCGGGCCGCCGCGGCGGCGAACTCCGCGCGCAGCCCGGCGGGTGCCAGCACCTCGGCCTCGGCCCCGAGGGACAGCAGCTGGACATAGGCCACCTCGTCGGACTCCACGGGCAGCGCGACGGTTACCCGGCCCTCGGGGTCCGGCGGCCCGGCGGCGGCCAGCGCCTCCCGGGCCGCGGCCCGGTCCGTCACGTACGGCAGCCGTCCGACGCCCGTCCCGGTCAGCCGCAGAACGACCTCGGAACGGAGGAGGGAGCGGGCGAACTGGCCCGCCCGCTCCTCCCAGAAGGCCGGGAGGTCGAAGCCGGGATCGCGGTCGAAGCAGCCGGAGAGGCCGGGGGCGGCCGGGGCATCGGGAGAGCCGGTACCGGTCGTCGTCGTACCGGCGGCCGGCTCGGCGACCGGTTCGGCGACCGGCTCGACGGTCGTGAAGCGGTCGATGCGATAGACGCGGAAGGGCCCGTCCGGTGGCGTCGCCCGTGCGCACAGGTACCAGACGCCCGCCTTCAGAACCAGCCCGTACGGTTCGAGGACGCGCTCCACCCGCTCCCCGCGCCGGTTGGCGTAGACCGCCGTCACCCGCAGGTCCCGCCAGACCGCGTCCGCGACCTCCGCCAGCAGCGGCGGTGTCTCCGGCTCGTGGTACCAGCCGGGCGCGTCGAGGTGGAAGCGCTGGGCCGCCGTACGCGGCGCGTCGCTCAGGGACGGCAGCAGGGCGGCGGAGACCTTCAGCCGGGCGGCGGACGCCGCGTCCTCCAGACCCATCTCGCGCAGCGCGCCCGGCAGCCCGGAGAGGAAGAGCGCCTCCGCCTCGTCGCGGCCGAGACCGGTCAGCCGGGTGCGGTAGCCGCCGATCAGCCGGTAGCCGCCCGCCCGGCCCCGGTCGGCGTAGACCGGTACCCCGGCCTCCGACAGGGCGAGCGCGTCACGGGTGATGGTCCGCTCGGAGACCTCCAGCTCACGGGCGAGCTCGGCCCCCGTCATCGAGGGTCTGGCCTGGAGCAGCAGCACCATCTTGATCAGCCGGGCAGCACGCATTCCCCCATGATGCCGGGCCCGGCGTCACACCAGCGGCTCCTGGAGTTCGGTGACCCACTGCTCCCGGTCGTCGGGGCACTCCAAGGTGATCTCCCGCGCGTACCCGGCCGACCGGTGGCCGTGCGCGTCGATCCAGTGCGCGAGGGTCTGGGCGGTGGCCACGACCCCGTCCATCGACCCCCTGTGCATGATCGTCGCCGCCCGTTCCAGCGCCGGGAGCACCACGACCGGCACATCCGGGCCCGGCCGGTCCTCCGCCCCCAGGACCATCGCCGCGTGGACCAGGATCGCGCCCTCGCCGACCGCCGGATCGTGGTCCTGGTCGTCCGCACGGCCCTCGGGGAGGTTCTCGTAGTACGCGATCCCCGGCCCGGCCGGGGCGGTGCCCGCAGCCTCCAGCCGCCGGAACAACTCCTCGTACAGCGGACCGATCACCGGGCCGATGTGCTCGGCGCCGAAACCGCGGGCGGTGGCCGTCAGCTCGGCCACCCGGACCGCGGGCACGCTCTTCACCACCACCTCGTCGACGGGCAGCCTGCCCTCGTTCTCGATCGACCGCAGCCGCGCCTCGACACCGGTGAGCCGCCCGGCGGCCTCCGCCATCGCCGCCTCCAGCTCGGCCCGGCGCAGGGTCAGCATTCCGCGCAGCTCGTCCGTCCCCACCTTGTCGTCCACGATCCGCCGCACCTGGTCGAGGGTGAAGCCGAGGTCCTTGAGGGCGACGATCCGGTTGAGGACGGCGAGCTGGGCCGCCGCGTAGTGGCGGTAGCCGGTGCGCGGGTCGGTGTGCTCGGGGCGCAGCAGTCCGATGGCGTCGTAGTGGCGGAGCATCCGGGCGGACACCCGGCCGTGCCGGGCGAAGTCTCCGATGGTGAACACAGGGGGCTCCCAGCGCGTACGGGTGCGGACGGGGTCCAGGATGCCGGGCCCGTACCCGGATACGACATCACCCCCGGACGGTGGTGCGTACCGTCCGGGGGTGATCGTCGTGAGCGTCAGAGCCCGTAGCGCTCCCGGGCTTCCTTCACGGCCGAGGCCGGGACCTCGCCGCGGCGCGCGAGCTGCGCCAGCGCCGCCAGGGTGATCGACGGCGCGTCCACGCCGAAGTGGCGGCGGGCCGCCTCACGGGTGTCCGACAGACCGAAGCCGTCGGTGCCGAGGGACGACCAGTCCTGCTCGACCCACTGGCTGATCTGGTCCGGCACCTGCCGCATCCAGTCGCTGACCGCGATCACCGGACCCGGCGCCCCGGCCAGCGCCTTGCGTACGTACGGGATGCGCTCCTCGCCGCGGAGCAGCGCCTCGTCCGCCTCCAGGGCGTCCCGGCGCAGCTCGCCCCAGGACGTCGCCGACCAGACGTCGGCCGTGACACCCCACTCGTCGGCGAGCATCCGCTGGGCCTCCAGCGCCCAGTGGATCGCCGTACCGGACGCCAGCAGCTGGAGCCGCGGGGAGTCCGGGCGGGGGGCCGTGCCCTCCTGGAACCGGTACAGGCCCTTGAGGATGCCCTCCTCGACGCCCTCGGGCATCGCGGGCTGCCGCTTGGGCTCGTTGTAGACCGTCAGGTAGTAGAAGACGTCCTCGGCGTCCGGACCGTACATCCGGCGCAGACCGTCCTTGACGATCACCGCGATCTCGTACGCGAACGCCGGGTCGTAATTGAGCGACGCCGGGTTCGTGGACGCGATCAGGTGCGAGTGGCCGTCCGCGTGCTGGAGGCCCTCACCGGTGAGGGTCGTACGGCCCGCGGTGGCGCCGACGATGAAGCCCTTGCCGAGCTGGTCGGCGAGCTGCCACATCTGGTCGCCGGTCCGCTGCCAGCCGAACATCGAGTAGAAGATGTAGAACGGGATCATCGGCTCGCCGTGCGTCGCGTACGACGACGCGGCGGCGATGAAGTCGGCCATGGCCCCGGCCTCGGTGATCCCCTCGTTGAGGATCTGGCCGTCGGTGGCCTCCTTGTAGTACATCAGCTGGTCGCGGTCGACCGGCTCGTACGTCTGCCCCAGCGGGGAGTAGATGCCGGCGGACGGGAACAGCGACTCCATACCGAAGGTACGGGCCTCGTCGGGGACGATCGGCACCCAGCGGCGGCCGGTCTCCTTGTCCCGCATCAGGTCCTTCACCAGGCGGACGAAGGCCATCGTGGTGGCCATCTCCTGGCTGCCGGAGCCCTTCTGGAGGGCCTTGAAGCCGCGCTCCTCGGGCTCGGGCAGGACGACCTGGTGCACCCGGCGGGCCGGGGCGGGACCGCCGAGGGCCGCGCGCCGCTCCTGGAGGTAACGCACCTCGGGGGAGTCCGCGCCCGGGTGGCCGTAGGGGACCGTGCCGTCGGCGAAGGCGCTGTCCGGGATCGGCAGGCCGAGCAGCTCCCGCATGTCCTTGAACTCGTCGACCGTGAGCTTCTTCATCTGGTGGTTCGCGTTCTTCGACGCGAACCCCTTGCCGAGGGTGTGGCCCTTCACGGTCTGCGCGAGGATCACCGTCGGCGCGCCCTTGTGGGCGAGGGCGGCGCGGTAGGCCGCGTACACCTTGCGGGCCTCGTGGCCGCCGCGGGAGGTGTAGAAGCACTCGGCGATCTTGGCGTCCGTGAGGACCTTCGCCAGCTCGGCGAGGGCGGGCTCGGCACCGAAGAAGTGCTCGCGGATGTAGGCGACGTCACGGGTGGCGTACGTCTGGAACTGCGCGTCCGGCACCTCGCGCAGCCGCCGGACCAGGGCGCCCGTGGTGTCGATGGCGAACAGCTCGTCCCAGGCGTTGCCCCAGAGGGTCTTGACGACATTCCAGCCGGCGCCGCGGAACTGGGCCTCCAGCTCCTGCACGATCTTGAAGTTGGCGCGGACCGGGCCGTCGAGGCGCTGGAGGTTGCAGTTGATGACGAAGGTCAGGTTGTCCAGCTGCTCGCGGGCCGCGAGCGCAATGGCCGCGGTCGACTCGGGCTCGTCCATCTCGCCGTCGCCGAGGAAGGCCCAGACGTGCGAGTTGGCGGTGTCCTTGATCGACCGGTTGTGGAGATAGCGGTTGAACCGCGCCTGGTAGATCGCGGAGAGCGGGCCGAGACCCATGGAGACCGTGGGGAACTCCCACAGCCAGGGGAGCCGCCGCGGATGCGGGTACGACGGCAGACCGGCGCCGCCCGCCTCCTGGCGGAAGTTGTCGAGGTGGGCCTCGGTGAGGCGGCCGTCGAGGAAGGCGCGGGCGTAGATACCGGGCGAGGCGTGGCCCTGGATGTAGAGCTGGTCGCCGCTGCCGTCGCCCTCCTTGCCGCGGAAGAAGTGGTTGAAGCCGGTCTCGTAGAGCCAGGCCGCGGAGGCGAAGGTGGCGATGTGGCCGCCGACGCCGAGACGGGAGCCGCGAGTCACCATGGCCGCCGCGTTCCAGCGGTTCCAGCCGGCGATCCGGGACTCCAGCTCCTCGTCGCCGTCGAAGCCGGGCTCGGCGGCGGTGGGGATGGTGTTGACGTAGTCCGTCTCCAGCAGCCGGGGCACGGGCACGCCCGCCTTCTCGGCGTGCTGGAGGGTGCGGCGCATCAGATACGCGGCACGGTGCGGGCCCGCGTGCCGGGTGACGGCATCGAGGGACGCCGCCCATTCGGCGGTCTCCTCGGCGTCACGATCCGGGAGCTGGTCCAGCTCGCTCGGAAGCTTGCCTACGGGGTCGGCCATGGTCGCCGCCTTCCGGACTGGGAGGGGGGTGGAGAAGGTGGAGGCAGGTGGTACTCGGGTCGTACGTCGTGCCTTGGGGGTGCCTTGTCTGGCAGGACAGGGCGAGCGGGGTCGGTGTGCCCCGAGTGACTGTAAGCCTCTGATCGATGATCGATCAAAGTGCTTGGAGGTAAAACTTCCTTGAGGGGGCTAAATTGGCATTCCGTGCCATGAAATAGGGCACGGGGTGCCGCTGACCTGGGACTTTACGTGACGGTTACCTTACGGAGCGGGGTGGGTCGAGCGGGTGGGGACGTTACGGAACCCCCCGCTCGGCGGGCCGCCGGGAACCCGCCGCCCGGGGCGCGCGCCTCCACCCGGCACCCGGCGGCGATAATGGCAGGCACCCCCACCCGTCGTCCGGTCCCCCTCGGGAGCTGTTTATGACCCCGCCCGTCGTCCACTCGCTGCGGGAACAGATCCGCGAGCACATCGTGGAGGGGATCGTCAGCGGTCGCTGGAAGCCCGGTGAGCGGATCGTGGAACGCGGTATCGCCACCGAGCTCCAGGTCTCCCAGACGCCCGTCCGCGAGGCCCTGCGCGAGCTGGAGAGCCTGCGGTTGATCGAGTCCGCGCCGAACAAGGGCGTACGGGTGAGGAACCTCACCGCGGCCGATCTGGAGGAGAGCTACCCCGTCCGGGCCGGACTGGAGCAGATCGCGGCCGAGCTGGCCGCGGACCGGCTGGCCCGGGACTGCTCGGCGCTCACCCCCCATGTCGCGGCGCTGTACGAGGCGGACCGCGCGGGCGACTCCGCGGGCCAGGTGCGGTACACCGTCGCCTTCCACCGGGAGCTGGTCAGGGCCGCCGACAACGCGGTACTCCTGCACACCTGGGAGGGGCTCGGGATCGAGGTCTTCACGACGCTGTCGATCCGCTGGCTCGGCACGGTGCAGCAGTCGTACGCGGAGGAGCACGAGGCGCTCGTGGACGCGTTCCAGCGCCACGACCCGGAGATCGGCGCCCTCGTCAAGGCCCACGTCCTGGGCTGCGCCCCGCGGGCGTAACGCCGGGCGCTCGCGCTGTGCGGGCAGCCCGCGGCCCCGGCACCTGGCAAGGGCCAGGAGGAGGAGTTCCAGGGGCGCTGGGGGTCCCCCCATTGCCGAAGGCATAGGGGGCGGAACTGCGCGAGCAACCACCGACTGGCTGCGGTCGGCAACGTGCGATAGCCCCGCTGCTCCGGATCCGCGCCCCTGTGCAGAACGCGCGTCCCCCGCCGGGAGGCCCCGGCGGGGGACGCGTTCGTCATGCGGAGGGGGCTGCTACAGGCCGAGCTCGATCTCGAACTCGCCCGCCTCCAGGATCGCCTTGACCGTCGTCAGGTAGCGCGCCGCGTCCGCGCCGTCCACCAGACGGTGGTCGTAGGAGAGCGACAGGTACACCATGTCGCGGACACCGATGACCGTGCCCTCGGTCGTCTCGATGACGGCCGGGCGCTTCACCGTGGCGCCGATGCCCAGGATGGCGGCCTGGGTCGGCGGCACGATGACGGTGTCGAACAGCGCGCCGCGCGAACCGGTGTTGCTGATGGTGAACGTCGCGCCCGCCAGGTCGTCCGGACGGATCTTGTTGGTGCGCACGGCACCCGCGAGCTCCGCGGTCTTCTTGGCGATACCGGCCAGGTTGAGGTCGCCCGCACCCTTGATGACCGGGGTCATCAGGCCCTTCTCGGAGTCCACGGCGATGCCGATGTTCTCCGAGTCGAAGTAGGTGACGGTGCCCTCGTCCTCGTTGATCCGGGCGTTGACGATCGGGTGGGCCTTCAGCGCCTGGGCCGCGGCCTTGACGAAGAACGGCATCGGGGAGAGCTTGACACCCTCACGGGCGGCGAAGCCCTCCTTGGCCTGGGCGCGCAGCCGCATCAGCTTGGTGACGTCGACCTCGACGACCGTCGTCAGCTGGGCCTGGCTGTGGAGCGCCTTCATCATGTTGTCGCCGATGAGCTTGCGCATCCGGGTCATCTTGACCGTCTGGCCACGCAGCGGGGAGACCTCGAGAGCCGGGGTCTTCTTCGCGGCGGGGGCGGCCGGAGCGACAGCGGCGGCGGCGGGCGCGGGGACGGCGGCACGGGCGGCCTCGGCCGCCGTGACCACGTCCTGCTTGCGGATCCGGCCACCGACACCGGTGCCCTTGACCGCGCCGAGGTCCACGCCGTTCTCGGCGGCGAGCTTACGGACCAGCGGGGTTACGTACGCGTCACCACCCGAGGGCGCCGCGGGAGCGGCGGGCGCGGCCGGAGCCGGAGCAGCCACGGGAGCGGGAGCGGGCGCCGGAGCCGGGGCGGCCGGGGCCTCCCGCACCGGCTGGGGAGCCGGAGCCGGAGCAGCCGCCGGGGCGGGAGCCGGAGCCGGGGTCTCCGCGACCGGCGCGGGCGCCGGGGCGGCGGCCGGAGCCGGAGCGGCGGGCGCGGCGGCGGGCGCCGGAGCGGCACCCGGGGCGCCGATCACGGCCAGCTTGGCGCCGACCTCGGCGGTCTCGTCCTCGGCCACCACGATCTCCAGCAGAACGCCGGCGACCGGGGCGGGGATCTCGGTGTCGACCTTGTCGGTGGACACCTCCAGCAGCGGCTCGTCCTCGTCGACGGAGTCGCCGACGGCCTTCAGCCAGCGGGTGACGGTGCCCTCGGTGACGCTCTCGCCGAGCGCGGGGAGGACGACGTC
>NZ_JBHYZV010000117.1:0-17402 GCF_042753905.1 Streptomyces sp. NPDC059248
GGGGCCCCCGCTCCCGGGCCCTGTTTTGGGCCAAACCGGGGGGGCGCGCGGGGCCCGCAAACGTATGG
This sequence comes from Streptomyces sp. NPDC059248, assembly GCF_042753905.1. Lineage (NCBI taxonomy): Bacteria > Bacillati > Actinomycetota > Actinomycetes > Kitasatosporales > Streptomycetaceae > Streptomyces > Streptomyces sp. NPDC059248. Next base: position 69 of record NZ_JBHYZV010000117.1, read on the forward strand.
TGGGCGGCCCCGGCCCGCTGGAGGAAACGTCTGTGGAAACGTCTGTGGAAACGTCCGCCCGGCTATACGACGTCTTCCGGCATGAGCCCCGTCTGCACCAGCGGGTTCCCCCGCTGCCGTGAGATGAAGATGCCCCGGCCCGGCGGCATCGGGCGCATCCGGACACCGCCGAGGATGTCGCCTTCCTGCGGGTCGCCGGAGAGCAGGACGCCCTGGGCGCCCAGTTCCATCATGCGCTGCATGAAGGGCTCGTACGAGGACCTGCTCGCGCCCGCCGCGCTGCGGGCGATGATGAAGCGGACGCCGACGTCCCGGGCGAAGGGCAGTTGCTCGGCCAGCCGGCCGAGCGGGTTGCCGCTGGAGGTGGAGACCAGGTCGTAGTCGTCCACCACGACGAAGACCGACGGGCCCCGCCACCAGCTGCGGTCGCGGAGCTGCTGGGCGGTGACGTCGGCGGACGGGGTACGGCGCTGCATCAGATCGGCGAGGGCGTCGACATGGTGTTCCATCGCGTTGGACATCGGGACGTACTCGGCCAGATGCGTCGCCGGGGTGACGTCCAGCAGCGCGCGGCGGTTGTCGATCACGAAGAATTTCGCGGAGTCGCCGTCGTACCGCTGCGTCAGCTGCTTGATCAGCAGCCGCAGCAGATTCGACTTGCCCGATTCGCTGTCGCCGAAGACGAGGAAGAACGGATCGCGCTCGAAGTTGAGCCAGACCGGTTCGAGGTTGTTCTCGTCGATGGCGAAGGCCACCCCGCGCTGCGGGTCGGCGTGTCCGGCGGGCAGCCGGGTCGCGGGCAGCTCGCGGGGGAGCAGCCGTACGGCGGGCGCCCCCGGGGCCGTCCAGTGGCGGGTGACCTCTTGGGCCATCGCCGCCGTCGCCTCCGACAGATCGCTGTCGGAGTTGATGCCGTCGATCCTCGGGACCGCCGCCATGAAGTGCAGCTTCTCCGGTGTCAGACCGCGCCCCGGTACCCCGGTCGGCACATTCGCCGCGACCCTGCGGTCGAGTTCGGAGTCCATGGTGTCGCCCAGCCGGAGCTCCAGCCGGTTCATCAGGAGGTCCTTGAGGTTGGCGCGGACCTCCATGGCGCGTCCCGCCGTGAGCACGATGTGGATGCCGTAGCCGAGTCCCCGCGCGGCGATGTCGAGTACGGCGGGTTCCAGCGCCTCGTAATCCGTACGGAAATTGCCCCAGCCGTCGACGACGAGGAAGACGTCGCCCCAGGGCTGGTCCGTGACGGAGATGTCGCCGCGGGCCCGCATGGTGCGGAAGGTGCCGATGGAGTCGATGCCGGCGCTGCGGAAGTACTCCTCGCGGCGGGTGAGGATGCCGTAGACCTCGGCGACCGTACGCCGGACCCGTTCGGGGTCGAGGCGGGACGCGATCCCGCCGACATGCGGCAGCCCGGACACCGACGACAAGCCGCCGCCGCCGAAGTCGAGCCCGTAGAACTGGACCTCGTGCGGGGTGTGGGTGAGGGCGAACGCCGAGATCAGGGCGCGCAGCAGGGTCGACTTGCCGGACTGCGGGCCGCCGATGATCTGCATATGGCCCGCGGCGCCCGAGAAGTCGCGGTAGAGCGTGTCGCGCCGCTGTTCGAAGGGCTTGTCCACGACGCCCAGGGGGACGACGAGCCGACCGGCGCCCTCGTAGCCGGGCCGGGTGAGTCCCCGGCCTTCCACATTGGCGAGCCCGGGCAGGAGGTCGTCCAGCGGCGGCGGGTTGTCCAGCGGCGGCAGCCACACCTGGTGGGCCTCGGCCCCCCGCCCCTCCAGCCGGCGCACGATGACATCGAGCACCGTGTCGGCGAGCGCGTCGTCCTCCGGGGGCCGGGCGTCCGGTACGACCGTCCGCGCGCTGGGCTGCACGTACCGCACCGGCACCGGCGCGGCCGTGAACCGCACCGGCTGCCGGTCGACGGGCAGCGACCCGCCCGTGGCGGCGACCCGGCTGCCGCCCTCCCGGTAGACCCCGGAGACGTACGCCGCCTTGAAGCGCACCATCTCGTCCGTGCCGAACTTCAGATAGCCCGAGCCCGGCACGTTCGGCAGGGTGTACGCGTCCGGTACGCCGATGGCCGCGCGGGACTCCGCGGCCGAGAAGGTCCGCAGACCGATCCGGTAGGAGAGGTACGTCTCCAGACCGCGCAGCCGCCCCTCCTCCAGCCGCTGCGACGCCAGCAGCAGATGGACGCCGAGCGACCGGCCGATCCGGCCGATCTGGACGAACATCTCGATGAAGTCCGGCATCGCCGTCAGCAACTCGCTGAACTCGTCGATGACCAGGACCAGCGACGGGATCGGCTGGAGCGGGGCGCCCGCGGCCCGGGCCTTCTCGTAATCGTGGATGTTGGCGTAGTTGCCCGCGTCGCGCAGCAGCTCCTGCCGGCGGTTCAGCTCGCCGCGGATGGAGTCGCCCATCCGGTCCACCAGCGTCAGATCGTCCGCCAGGTTGGTGATCACGGCCGCGACATGCGGCATCTGCGACATCCCGGCGAAGGTCGCGCCGCCCTTGAAGTCGGCGAGGACGAAGTTCAGCGTCTCCGACGAGTGGGTGACGGCGAGTCCGAGGACCAGGGTGCGCAGCAGCTCGGACTTGCCGGAGCCGGTCGCGCCGACACAGAGGCCGTGCGGTCCCATGCCCTCCTGCGCGGCCTCCTTCAGGTCGAGCATGACGGGCACCCCGTCCTCGCCGACCCCGATCGGGACCCGCAGCCGCTCCGACTGGGAGCGCGGCCGCCAAGTGCGGCTGACGTCGACCGAGGCCGCGTCGCCCAGGTTGAGCAGGTCCGTGAAGTCGAGATTGGCGAGCAGCGGCTGGTCGTCGTCCCCGCCGGTGGCCATCCGCAGCGGCGCGAGCTGGCGCGCCAGCGCCTCGGCCGCCTCCGTGCTCAGCCGGTCCGGCGCCCCGTCGTACACCATGCCGTGTCCGGACTCCAGCCGCAGCGAGTCGGGCGCCACGACGACGGAGAGTCCGCCGCGCGGCCCGTTCACCTCACCCGCCACGACCTCGATCACGGTGACGCCCTGGATGCCTTCGGGTGCCGCGAGCGGGGAGGTGGGGGAGACCGACTGGCCGTCGAGGACCACGACGACATGCGGCTGGTCGAGCAGCGGTGTCCCGCCGCCCTGGAAGCGGGGGCGGCCGTCGACCCGGGGGGCGAGCAGGGCGTCCAGCTCTCGGGAGTCGATGGTGATCAGCCGCCGGGTGCCCGCGCCGTCGCCCTCGCCGCCCGCCTGGAGGTGCGGCAGCCACTTCGCCCACTCCCACCGCTCCACCGAGTCCCGGTTCGCGGCGACGACCACCACCAGGTCGTCGGGGGAGTGCAGCGACGTCAGCGACGCGATCATGGACCGGGCGGTGGACCGTACGGAATCGGCGTGCCCGCTCACCGTCAGGTGGTAGAAGGCGCGCAGCGACACCGCGAGCGGCAGTCCGTCGAGGGTGCTGTGCGCGGTGAGGAACTGCCGCATGGCGCTCGCGGTCAGCGGCTCCAGATCGTCCACCGGCGCGGTCTCGGGTGCCATCACCGGGGTGGCGAGCTGCTGGCTGCCGAGACCGATGCGCACCTGCCCGAAGTCGGCGTCGCCGATCCGCCGTTCCCAGACCCGGCTGCCCTCGGCGACCAGCGCCCAGAGCTGTTCCGGCGAGGGGTGGAGGTAGTACTGGGCGTCGCGCTGGAGCCGCGCGGTCCGCAGCACCTGGCGGCGGGTCTGGTTCAGATACTTCAGATAGTCGCGCCGCAGATCGGCGAGTTCCCCCTGGGTGCCGCGCCGGTAGCGGACCAGCATGGCGATGGCCATGGCGATCGTCGAGGCGATCATGATCATGCCCATGATCCGCATGATGGGGTTCGGCGTCATGAAGAAGAAGACCACCGAACCGCCCATGCCCAGCATCGGCAGCAACTGCATCAGCGCGCCCTCCTGCTGCCCGCGGGGCAGTTCCGGAGGGGGTTGCAACTGGAGCGGGTCGCCGGGCACCTCGGAAGGCAGGGCCCGTGGTGGGCGCTTGACGACGATCTGACTCACAAGCTCACCAATTCCCTTGCCGGACGGAAATGTTCCTATCGGCGCCCCCGTGGCGACGGTCCCGTCCGCGGTGAGGGATCCTACTTGCGCTCCGCGCGCGGGGTGGGGGGTAGGGTGACGCGACGGCCTTGCGCGCCCCTGAACCGCCGTGGAAACGCCATGGAAAACGGGTCATTCGGAGCGCAATGCCGAACCAGCGGAAAAGGCCCGGGCGCAATGAATACGGACCGAGGGTGTGCATTCGGACCGTTCGGGCGGGGTGCAAAGCCGGATCTAAGGTGCGCGTCACCGAAGCGGGCCCCGCTTACCCACCGTATGCAGGCGAACTGTGAAGCCTTCGTACGAAGTCGGTGTACGCGGCGGACAAACCCGTGACGGCGGCCGTACGAAGACCGGTACGGAAAGCGGACGGTGTACGAAACCACGGGGCGTAGGCCACGCGGTACGCCACCCGGCACACCGGACGCCGGACACCGGCATCGGCACCGGGACGGACAACCGGTACCGGACGGACAACCGGAACCTGAAGACACCGGCACCGGACGTCCGCGGCACGGCCCGACGGCCACCCGGCCCGACGGTCACCGGGACGGACGGTCCGAGCCACCGCGCCCGCGGCGGTACGGCGACCGGCACACCACCGGGCGCCACCGGCGGACGCACCACCCGGCACCACCGCACACCCGGCCGAACGGCCGGCGCGCGGCGGCGCGGAGGAACCACCACGAGGGGATGCAGCAGGTGAGTATGACGGCCTCAGCGGCGGCGCACGGATCCGGTCAGCCGGGACCCGTGACCCCCGCCAGCAGCGGAACCGGCTTCTGCCGGGTGACGGTCGTCGCGCCGGACGGCCGCGTCGACGTCGCCCTGCCCGAGGACATCGCCGTCGCGGACCTCTACCCCGAGATCCTCCGGCTGTCCGGCCAGAGCCCCGACCCCGGCGCCCCCGTCGGCTACCACCTCGTACGACGCGACGGCACCGTCCTCGACAGCACCCGCTCCCTCGGCGCCCAGCGCATCCTCGACGGCGAGCTCCTCTCCCTGCGCCCCTTCGCCGAGTCCCTGCCCCCGGCGGTCTTCGACGACGTCTCCGACGCCGTCGCCACCGCCGTCGCCAAGGACCGCACCCTCTGGAGCGACGCCCTCATGCGCGGCGCCGGCCTCTTCGGCGGCTCCGTACTGCTCCTGCTGCTCGCCTTCGTCCTGTGGACCTCCGACCCCCGCAACGACATGCACGGCCTGCCGGGCGTGCTCGCCGGGGTCGCCGCCGTCCTGCTGCTCGCCGTCGCCGGGGTCCGCGCCCGCGTCTACGACGACCGGGCCTCCGCCGTCGCCCTCGGCGTCGGCGCCATGGCGAACGCCGCCATCGGCGGCAGCGGACTGCTGCCCCCCGCCGACGGCGAGGGCATCGGCAAGCTCCAGTTCCTCCTCGCCTGCGCCGCCGTCCTCGTCGTCGCCGTCATCCTCACCATCGTCGCGCCCGGCGGCGACGGCCCCTTCGTCGCCTTCGTCTTCGCCGCGACCATCGGCCTGCTCGCCACCTTCGTCGCCATCTGGAAGGAGCTGACCCCGGTCGAGACCGCCGCGATGTGCGCCCCGCTCGCCGTCGGCGCCCTCGCCTTCCTGCCCGGCCTCTCCACCCGCTTCGCCCGGCTCCCCATCGGCTTCGACCCGCCCCGTACCACCGTCGGCGACTACGGCTCCGACGACGAGCCCGCCGGACCCGTCGACGGCGAGCGCATCGCCGCCCAGGCCCGCCGCGGCCATGAACTCCTGGTCGGCCTCGTCGGCGGCTGCGCCCTGGTCACCGTCGGCGCCGGCGCGGTCCTCGGCTTCTCCGACAACGTCTGGGGCCAGCTGCTCGCCCTCGCCACCGGTGTCGCGATGCTGATGCGCGCCCATCTCTTCCGCTACACCGCGCAGGTCGGCTGCGCCCTCGCCGCCGGCCTGGGCTGCCTCGTCCTGCTCGGCCTCGGCCTGGCGATCAACCCCCCGGTCGAGCTGATGATGGACGCCTTCAAGGGCGACACGACCGCCCTCGACATCCGTACGGTCTGGCTCACCGCAGCCGTCGCCGCCTCCGCCGCCCTGGTCACCGCCATCGGTCTGATCGTCCCCCGGGCCGGCGTCACCCCCTTCTGGGGCCGCTTCCTGGAGATCGCGGAGACCTTCGTCCTGCTGACGCTGCTGCCGCTGTGCCTGGCCGTCTTCGACGTCTACCACTCGATCCGCGCCCTGACCTCGGACTGACCGGGGGCCGTGACCGGAGCCCGAGGGCCCCCGGCCTCCGGGCCGACCCGGCCCCCGGGGCTGGTACTCTGGCCTACGGCCGTTTGTGTACGCCTGCCCGGAGTCCCCGGAGCCCCTCACGGGCCCCGCGGGAGCTGGGCGCAGCGCTCATCGGACCTTCGCCCCCGAGTCACGGAAGTCCCCCTGAGAAAACGCCAGGGGCGCTCGTGGGCGCTTCGAACCATCTGAGGAGTACCGAGTGTCTCTCGACGCCGCCACGAAGAAGCAGATCATGGCCGAGTTCGGCACCAAGGAGGGCGACACCGGCTCCCCCGAGGTCCAGGTCGCGATGCTCTCCCGCCGGATCTCGGACCTGACCGAGCACCTCAAGACCCACAAGCACGACCACCACTCCCGTCGTGGTCTGCTGATCCTGGTGGGCCAGCGCCGCCGCCTGCTGCAGTACCTGGCCAAGAAGGACATCCAGCGCTTCCGTACGCTGGTCGACCGCCTCGGCATCCGCCGCGGTGCGGCCGGCGGCGCCAAGTAAGACGCCGTGAAGACGCCGTGAAGGGGAGCGGTTCCCGTCGGACGGGACCGCTCCCCTTCGCTTTTTTTGCCGTTCTTTTACCGGTCTACGGTATGCATGAGCGGTAGGTACCGGTTCTTTCGCCGTACGTGCCCGCTGTGCGTGCGCGACATACCGCCCGGCATTTAGTCTGGTCGCACCGGGCCGCACGGCGACACGAGCAGCACGGACCGGACAAGAAGGACACGAAGGAGAGGCGGACTCGCCGCCGCCGGTCCTCGGTAGTGGCTCCCGGGAGACTCGAACCCCGGAAGCTTCGATCGAAGACCGGCCCAGTACGAGCGCTTCTCCGCCCGTCCCGCCACACGGGCAGGGGACGTAAAGACGCAACGTAACGCAACGTAACGGAGAACACGCTAGTGGAGAACGAGACCCACTACGCCGAGGCCGTCATCGACAACGGCTCCTTCGGCACCCGCACCATCCGCTTCGAGACCGGACGCCTGGCCCGCCAGGCCGCCGGATCCGCGGTGGCGTACCTGGACGACGACACCATGGTGCTGTCGGCCACGACCGCCTCCAAGAAGCCCAAGGACCAGCTCGACTTCTTCCCCCTCACGGTGGACGTCGAGGAGCGGCAGTACGCCGCGGGCAAGATCCCCGGCTCCTTCTTCCGCCGGGAGGGCCGCCCCTCCGAGGACGCGATCCTCACCTGCCGGCTCATCGACCGGCCGCTGCGCCCCTCCTTCAAGAAGGGCCTGCGCAACGAGATCCAGATCGTCGAGACGATCATGGCGCTCAACCCCGACCACCTGTACGACGTGGTCGCCATCAACGCCGCCTCCTGCTCCACGCAGCTCGCGGGCCTGCCCTTCTCCGGCCCGATCGGCGGCACCCGGGTCGCCCTGATCAAGGGCCAGTGGGTCGGCTTCCCGACCCACACCGAGCTGGAGGACGCCGTCTTCGACATGGTCGTCGCCGGCCGGGTCCTGGACGACGGCGACGTCGCGATCATGATGGTCGAGGCCGAGGCCACCACCAAGACCATCCAGCTGGTCAAGGACGGCGCGGAGGCTCCCACCGAGGAGCTCGTCGCCGCCGGCCTGGAGGCCGCGAAGCCCTTCATCAAGGCGCTCTGCAAGGCCCAGTCCGAGCTCGCGGCCAAGGCCGCCAAGCCCGAGGGCGAGTTCCCGGTCTTCCTGGACTACCAGGACGACGTGTACGCGGCCCTGGCCTCGGCCGTCAAGGACGAGCTGGCGCAGGCGCTCACCATCGCGGGCAAGCAGGAGCGCGAGACCGAGCTGGACCGCGTCAAGGAGCTGGCCGCCGAGAAGCTCCTCCCGGCCTTCGAGGGCCGCGAGAAGGAGATCTCCGCCGCCTACCGCTCGCTGACCAAGAACCTGGTCCGCGAGCGCGTCATCAAGGACAAGGTCCGGATCGACGGCCGCGGTGTCACCGACATCCGTACGCTGGCCGCCGAGGTCGAGGCGATCCCGCGGGTCCACGGCTCCGCCCTCTTCGAGCGCGGCGAGACCCAGATCCTGGGTGTCACGACCCTCAACATGCTCCGCATGGAGCAGCAGCTGGACACCCTCTCCCCGGTGACCCGCAAGCGGTACATGCACAACTACAACTTCCCGCCGTACTCCGTCGGCGAGACCGGCCGCGTCGGCTCCCCGAAGCGCCGCGAGATCGGCCACGGCGCGCTCGCCGAGCGCGCGATCGTGCCGGTGCTCCCGACGCGCGAGGAGTTCCCGTACGCGATCCGTCAGGTGTCCGAGGCCCTCGGCTCCAACGGCTCCACCTCCATGGGCTCGGTCTGCGCCTCGACCATGTCGCTGCTGAACGCCGGTGTGCCGCTGAAGGCCCCCGTCGCCGGTATCGCCATGGGCCTGATCTCCCAGGAGATCGACGGCCAGACGCACTACGTCACCCTCACCGACATCCTCGGTGCGGAGGACGCCTTCGGCGACATGGACTTCAAGGTCGCCGGTACGAAGGAGTTCGTCACCGCCCTCCAGCTCGACACCAAGCTGGACGGCATCCCGGCCTCCGTCCTGGCCGCGGCCCTCAAGCAGGCCCGTGACGCCCGGCTCCACATCCTCGACGTGATGATGGAGGCGATCGACACTCCCGACGAGATGTCCCCGAACGCCCCGCGGATCATCACCGTCAAGATCCCCGTGGACAAGATCGGCGAGGTCATCGGCCCCAAGGGCAAGATGATCAACCAGATCCAGGAGGACACCGGCGCCGAGATCACCATCGAGGACGACGGCACGATCTACATCGGTGCCGCCGACGGTCCGGCCGCCGAGGCCGCCCGCGCCACGATCAACAGCATCGCCAACCCGACGATGCCCGAGGTCGGCGAGCGCTACCTGGGTACGGTCGTCAAGACCACCACCTTCGGTGCCTTCGTCTCGCTCATGCCCGGCAAGGACGGACTGCTGCACATCTCGCAGATCCGCAAGCTCGCCGGCGGCAAGCGCGTCGAGAACGTCGAGGACGTCCTCGGCGTCGGCGCCAAGGTCCAGGTCGAGATCGCCGAGATCGACTCCCGCGGCAAGCTCTCCCTCGTCCCCGTGATCGAGGGCGAGAGCGGCGACGACGCGGCGGACGAGAAGGACGACGCTGCCAAGTGACGCCGCGCGGCTTCAAGGCGACGGCCCGCACCTCTTCGGAGGCGCGGGCCGTCGCCCGTACCCAAACTCTTCTCAAGGGCACCGACGGCATCGGCACGGTCCGCCGCACCACCCTCCCGGGCGGGCTGCGGATCGTCACCGAGACCCTGCCGTCCGTACGCTCCGCCACCTTCGGGATCTGGGCGCACGTCGGCTCCCGTGACGAGACCCCGGCGCTCAACGGGGCCACGCACTATCTGGAGCACCTCCTCTTCAAGGGCACCGAACGGCGGTCCGCCCTCGACATCTCCGCCGCGCTCGACGCGGTCGGCGGCGAGATGAACGCCTTCACGGCGAAGGAGTACACCTGCTACTACGCGCGGGTCCTCGACACCGATCTGCCGCTCGCCATCGACGTCGTCTGCGACATGCTCACCGGCTCCCTGATCGAACAGGAGGACGTCGACGCCGAGCGCGGCGTGATCCTGGAAGAGATCGCGATGACGGAGGACGACCCGGGCGACTGCGTGCACGACCTCTTCGCGCAGACCATGTTCGGCGACACCCCCCTCGGCCGGCCCGTCCTCGGCACGGTCGACACGGTCAACGCGCTCTCCGCCGACCGGATCCGCCGCTTCTACAAGAAGCACTACGACCCCACGCACCTGGTCGTCGCCGCCGCGGGCAACATCGACCACGCCACCGTCGTACGCCAGGTCCGCCGCGCCTTCGAGAAGGCCGGCGCCCTCACCCGTACCGACGCCGTCCCGCTCGCACCCCGCGACGGCCTGCGGACGATCCGCACCGCGGGCCGGGTCGAACTGCTCGGCCGGAAGACGGAGCAGGCCCATGTCGTCCTCGGTATGCCCGGCCTCCCCAGGACCGACGACCGCCGCTGGGCGCTCGGCGTCCTGAACACCGCCCTCGGCGGCGGGATGTCCTCCCGGCTCTTCCAGGAGGTCCGGGAGAAGCGCGGCCTCGCCTACAGCGTGTACTCGTACACCTCGGGCTTCGCCGACTGCGGACTCTTCGGCGTCTACGCGGGCTGCCGCCCCGCCCAGGTCCACGACGTCCTCAAGATCTGCCGGGACGAACTGGACCGGGTCGCCGCCGACGGCATCGGCGACGACGAACTGGGGCGGGCCGTCGGCCAGCTCTCCGGCTCCACGGTCCTCGGCCTGGAGGACACCGGCGCGCTGATGAACCGTATCGGCAAGAGCGAACTGTGCTGGGGCACGCAGATGTCCGTCGACGACATGCTCGCCCGGATAGCGGCCGTCACCCCCGACGAGGTCCGCGCGGTCGCCGCCGACGTCCTGGGCCAACGGCCGTCCCTCGCGGTCATCGGCCCCCTCAAGGACCGCCAGGCCGACCGGCTCCACGAAGCCGTCTCCTGACCTCCTAGGCCGTGTCCGCAAAGTCCCGCCTGGCCCGCGACGCCCGGCACGCACACTCGCCGCGTTGTCGGGATTTCCCAAGTACGTCCAGTACGAGGGAAACCCTCCGCCTTGCGATTGCACGCACCGGACGCCGCGGGCCCCGCCCTGCGGGCGGACGGCGCTACTTTCCGGACACGACCTAGGCTGGTACCGACGAACCGAGAGATACGCCTTCCGGAGGAAAGAGACTGATGAGCAAGTTGCGCGTGGCGGTCATCGGTGCCAAGGGCCGGATCGGCTCCGAGGCGGTACGTGCCGTGGCGGCGGCCGACGACATGGAACTGGTCGCCGCCCTCGGCCGGGGCGACCGGCTGGAGTCCCTGGTCGACGCGGGCGCCGAGGCGGTGGTCGAGCTGACCACCCCCGCCTCCGTGCTGGGCAATCTCGACTTCTGCGTCCGCCACGGCATCCACGCCGTGGTCGGGACCACGGGATGGACCGAGGACCGGCTCGCCCAGCTGGGCACCAGCCTCGCCGCGTCCCCGGGGACGGGCGTCCTGATCGCCCCCAACTTCTCCATCGGCGCGGTCCTCACCATGAAGTTCGCCCAGGCGGCGGCCCGCTGGTTCGAGTCGGTCGAGGTGGTCGAGCTGCACCACCCGAACAAGGCGGACGCCCCCAGCGGCACCGCCACCCGGACCGCCCAGCTGATCGCCGCCGCCCGCGCCGATGCCGGTCTCGGCGCCCAGCCGGACGCCACTGTCACGGCGCTGGACGGCGCCCGCGGCGCGGACGTCGACGGGGTACCCGTCCACGCGGTACGGCTGCGCGGGCTCCTCGCCCACCAGGAGGTCCTGCTCGGCGGGGAGGGCGAGACCCTCACCATCCGGCACGACTCCCTGCACCACAGCAGCTTCATGCCCGGGATCCTGCTCGGTGTCCGCCGGATCGGCTCCGTCCCGGGGCTGACCGTCGGCCTCGAGAACTTCCTCGACCTCGACTGATCCGCACACCGATCGATATGCGCGCGAAAATCACGTACTTCGTCACGGCCGCCGTCCTGGTCGTCTACTTCGTCCTGGTCGGCAGCCGCGGTGTGCTGCTCGTCCAGCGGGGAACCTGGCTCACCGTCGCCTTTGGCGCGGCCGTGCTGATCCTGCCCGTCATCGGGGTCTGGTTCCTCTGGAAGAACACCCGTTTCGTCACCCGGGCCAACCGGCTCGCCGCCGAACTGGACGCCGAGGGCGGACTGCCGGTCGACGACCTCGCCCGTACCCCCGGCGGCCGGATCGACCGGGACGCCGCCGACGAGGTCTTCGCCCTGCGCCGGGCCGAGACCGAGGACTCCCCGGACGACTGGCGCTGCTGGTTCCGGCTGGCGATCGCCTATCACGACGCCCGGGACACCCCCCGGGCCCGCCGGGCGATGCAGCGGGCCATCGCGCTCCACGAGGGCGGGGCGTAGGCACCGGCCGGGCACGGCCGGTGCCGCCCCACGACATGACGAAACCGCGCCGGACCACTGCGGTCCGGCGCGGTTTCCTCGTACGTCTCCTGCGGTACGGCGCCTCGGCGCCCCCCGCTGCGGCTCCGGCTCAGCTCATCGTGCCGTACTCCGACGCCCATGCCTCCACGGTGTCGGCCGCCCGGTCGAAGGCCTCGCCCCGGGAGAGGAAGTCCGCGTTGTGGTCGGTGAACAGCTCGACCGGCTCGGGACGCCCGGCCCGGCCGAGCTGGAGCGCCTGCCCCTGGACGGTCCGCGGCAGCCCCAGCCAGCGCACCGGGCGCTGCACGGTCTGGACCCGGGTCACCCGCGACCAGGCGAGCGTCGTGGTGCCGAAGAAACCCACCCGGCGCAGCCCGTGGCGGCTCACCCAGACACCCGCCCGCAGCAGCCGCAGCGCGAAGGCGATGATCACCAGTCCGACGGCGAGACAGACACCCGCCCCGGACATCGCGCCCGCGGCGGCGATGATCACCGCCGCGATCATCACGAACGAGGCCAGCAGCAGAAGCAGGGCCGCGAGCCCCACCCGCCAGGGACCGGGGCGATACGGCCGCCGCCACTCGTCGTGATCGTCGAAGGGCAGCGCGATGTCGTCGGCGTCCGCCGCCGAGGCGTCGGACGCGCGGTCGGCCGTCAGAAAGGTCAGGGGCACGACTGTTCTCCACTCACCAGCACACTCGAATTGTGGGGGCTGTGACGGGTGAGGCTACCGAGGCGCCCCGGGACCGACCACCCCCGGGGGCCGTGCGGGTCAACGCCGTTCGGCCGCCTCGTTCTGCGACACACCGCCGCGCTCGGCGTCCCCGGCGGCCCCGGACTCCAGTGCCGGGACGCCGAACAGCAGGGAACCGACAAGACCGGCGACGATGCTCAGCCCGATCAGCGTACGACCCGTGAGCTGGGAGACCGAGAGACGTTCGCGTGGCGGGGGAGTGACGTTACTGCGGAAGCGCTCGGCGTCGGCCTCGGCCTCGGCGGCGTCGGCGACAAAGGTAAACGGGACGGCTTCCCGCCGGCGGAACATCGGATCACGCTCCTCGAAGTGATGGTGACTGCTGTTACCCAGAGAGACGAATGGAACGGCGATTCGGTGCCGGATCCGGGTGAATCGGTCCGGAAAACCTCACCGAGTGATCGACAACGGGTGGTCTAAGGTGGGTGCCGCCCCCCACCCCGCCCGAGGAAGGAACCTCCCAGGTGACCGATGTGCCGGCCGATGCCGCGACCCCCACGTACCGCAGCGACGTCACCGTCGAGCTGGTCAAGCACTCCGCAGCGGACTCCGACGTCCTGTGGGCGGCCCGGGTCTCGACGGCCGGTGAGCAGTCCCTGGACGAGCTGACGAAGGACCCGGAGCGGTCGAAGGGCCTCATCAACTTCCTGATGCGCGACCGGCACGGCAGCCCGTTCGAGCACAACTCGATGACCTTCTTCATCAGCGCCCCGATCCTGGTCTTCCGGGAGTTCATGCGCCACCGGGTGGGCTGGTCGTACAACGAGGAGTCGGGCCGCTACCGGGAGCTGCAGCCCGTCTTCTACGTGCCCGGCCAGGACCGCAAGCTGGTACAGGAGGGGCGGCCCGGGAAGTACGTCTTCATCGACGGCAGCCCCGAGCAGCACAAGATCGTGTCCGAGGCGATGGAGGACTCCTACCGTCGTTCGTACGAGACCTACCAGGAGATGCTCGCGGCCGGAATCGCCCGCGAGGTCGCCCGTTCGGTCCTGCCGGTGGGTCTCTTCTCCTCGATGTACGCCACCTGCAACGCCCGGTCCCTGATGCACTTCCTCGGCCTGCGCACCCAGCACGAACAGGCCGCGGTGCCGTCTTTCCCGCAGCGCGAGATCGAGATGGTCGGCGAGCGCATGGAGGAGCAGTGGGCCCGGCTGATGCCGCTGACGCACGCGGCCTTCAATGCCAATGGACGCGTCGCGCCCTGAGTCCCCGCCGCCCGCGGTGCCCCCGTCGTCCCCCGGTCGGGGCACCCGGCGGGACAGATGTACGGATTATCCGGGAAGGATGTCCGCATTGCGGGGTTTCGTGAAGTTCATCTAGGCTGATCAAACGGACCCGGCACTGCTTGAACCCCCGAGCAGGCAGTGCCGGGCTCCGCATGGCACGTCGTACGTCACGTCCCCTGAAGGGCCACACCGTACTGAGCAGCGAGTAGCGTGTTCCCCATGGCTCCCATCCCCACTCCGCAGACCCCGTTCGGGCGGGTCCTCACCGCCATGGTCACCCCGTTCACACCGGACGGCGCACTCGACGTCGACGGTGCCCAGCGCCTGGCGGCCCATCTGGTGGACGCCGGTAACGACGGACTGATCATCAACGGCACCACCGGTGAGTCGCCGACCACCAGTGACGCGGAGAAAGACCGGCTCGTACGGGCCGTACTGGAAGCCGTCGGGGACCGGGCCCTGGTCGTCGCGGGAGTCGGCACCAACGACACCCGGCACAGCGTCGAGCTGGCCCGCGCCGCCGAACGCGCCGGAGCCCACGGCCTGCTCGCCGTCACCCCGTACTACAACAAGCCCCCTCAGGAGGGCCTGTTCCGGCACTTCTCGGCCGTCGCCGACGCCACCGGACTGCCCGTGATGCTCTACGACATCCCCGGCCGCAGCGGCGTCCCCATCGACACCGAGACCATCGTCCGGCTCTCCGAGCACCCCCGGATCGTCGCCAACAAGGACGCCAAGGGCGACCTCGGCCGGGCCAGCTGGGCCATCGCCCGCTCCCGGCTCGCCTGGTACTCCGGCGACGACATGCTCAACCTCCCCCTGCTGTCCGTCGGCGCCGTCGGCTTCGTCTCCGTCGTCGGCCATGTGGTCACCTCGGAGCTGCGCGCCCTGCTCGACGCCCATCTCAACGGCGACGTCCAGAAGGCCACCGAGATCCACCAGCGGCTGCTCCCGGTGTTCACCGGCATGTTCCGCACCCAGGGCGTGATCACCACCAAGGCCGCCCTCACCCTCCAGGGCCTGCCCGCAGGGCCCCTTCGACTTCCCCTGGTGGAGCTGACTCCCGAGGAGACGGCACAGCTCAGGGCGGACCTCGCGGCCGGCGGCGTCCAGCTCTGACCCCGGACATGGCACGACCTGACAACCGAATACGCACCGCCAACTGAATACGTACGACACAGCACGTGCACAAATGTCATGTACGCCGCGTCTCCTTGGGGAGGCGGGTGTGCATGGTGAGGAGAGTCTTTTGAGTCATCCGCATCCCGAACTCGGCGCCCCGCCGAAGCTCCGCAAGGGCGGCCTCCGGGTCACCCCGCTCGGTGGCCTCGGCGAGATCGGCCGCAATATGACGGTCTTCGAGTACGACGGCCGTCTGCTCATCGTCGACTGCGGCGTCCTCTTCCCCGAGGAGGAACAGCCCGGTGTCGATCTGATCCTGCCCGACTTCACCACCATCAGGGACCGCCTCGACGACATCGAGGGGATCGTGCTCACGCACGGCCACGAGGACCACATCGGCGGTGTCCCCTATCTGCTGCGGCTGAAGCCGGACATCCCGCTGATCGGTTCCAAGCTCACCCTCGCCCTGATCGAGGCCAAGCTCCAGGAACACCGCATCCGCCCCTACACCCTGGAGGTGGCCGAGGGGCAGCGCGAGCGCATCGGTCCCTTCGACTGCGAGTTCATCGCCGTCAACCACTCCATCCCGGACGCCCTGGCCGTCGCCATCCGCACCCCCGCGGGCATGGTCGTCCACACCGGCGACTTCAAGATGGACCAGCTTCCGCTGGACGGCCGGCTGACCGATCTGCACGCCTTCGCCCGGCTGAGCGAGGAGGGCATCGACCTTCTGCTCTCGGACTCCACGAACGCCGAGGTTCCGGGCTTCGTCCCGCCCGAGCGGGATATCTCGAACGTCCTGCGCCAGGTCTTCGCCAACGCGCAGAAGCGCATCATCGTCGCGAGCTTCGCCAGCCATGTGCACCGCATCCAGCAGATCCTGGACGCGGCGCACGAGTACGGCAGGCGGGTGGCCTTCGTCGGACGCTCGATGGTCCGCAATATGGGGATCGCGCGCGACCTCGGCTATCTGCGGGTCCCGCCCGGGCTCGTCGTCGATGTGAAGGCGCTCGACGACCTCCCGGACCACGAGGTCGTCCTGGTCTGCACCGGTTCCCAGGGCGAGCCGATGGCGGCCCTGTCCCGGATGGCCAACCGCGACCACCAGATCCGTATCGTCCAGGGCGATACGGTCATCCTGGCGTCGTCCCTGATCCCGGGGAACGAGAACGCGGTCTACCGCGTGATCAACGGTCTGACCCGCTGGGGTGCGAATGTCATCCACAAGGGCAACGCCAAGGTCCATGTCTCGGGTCACGCCTCCGCGGGCGAGCTGCTGTACTTCTACAACATCTGCCGCCCCCGGAATCTGATGCCGGTCCACGGCGAATGGCGCCATCTGCGGGCCAACGCCGAGCTGGGCGCCCTCACCGGCGTGCCCAAGGACCACATCGTGATCGCCGAGGACGGTGTGGTGGTCGACCTGGTCGACGGCCGGGCCCGGATCGTCGGCAAGGTCCAGGCCGGCTACGTCTATGTGGACGGTCTCTCGGTCGGCGATGTCACGGAGGCGTCCCTCAAGGACCGCCGGATCCTCGGCGACGAGGGCTTCATCTCGGTCTTTGTCGTGGTGGACTCGACCACCGGCAAGGTCGTGGGCGGTCCCCATGTCCATGCCCGCGGCTCCGGTATCGAGGACTCCGTCTTCACGGCGGTCATCCCCAAGATCGAGGAAGCCATCGCCAAGTCCGCTTCGGACGGGGTCGCCGAGCCGCACCAGCTCCAGCAGCTGATCCGTCGGACCGTCGGCCGGTGGGTCTCGGACACCTACCGCCGCCGCCCGATGATCCTCCCCGTGGTCGTCGAGGTCTGATGCCGGGACCCGTCCCGACCGTCTGACGTCGTACTTCATGGAGCGGGGGGGGGGGGGGGGGGTCGTCCAGCCCGACCCCCCCCACACCATATACACCGCCAGGGTCAACCACACGAACACCCACAAACCGAACAT
>NZ_JBHYZV010000118.1:0-17147 GCF_042753905.1 Streptomyces sp. NPDC059248
CCCGACGTACCGTCCTGCGGGAGGTGGAGGCTTTTAGGGGCGCGGGGAACTGCGCGACAAGCCCACCACCGGGCTGCGGGCCGAAGATCGCCTGTGGATGCCGGACGCGTCCGGTCTTGGGCCCGGCCCCGGGTAGCCAAGGCGCTGGGGGTCCCCCCATCGCCGAAGGCATAGGGGGCGGAACTGCGCGAACAGCCACAGACGGGCCGCGGTCGGCCGCGAACGGTGAGGCGCAGAACCCTTCCCGTGGGGACGGGGGCCCCGGGGGCGGGGGTGTCCGGATACCGGACGGGGTTGCGGGGTTGCGGTGCGTCGCATACCGTTCTGGCCAGGTCATGAGCGACAGCGACTACGGCCCCGGCCCGCTGTCCGGCAACCCTCCGTCCGTGGCGGGGTGCCCCGGGTGAAGACCAGGCCGTGGGCAGCGAGGCCCGCGGCAAGCGCGGACCCCTGCGTCACCTTGGGGTCCTGGTCCTCGAGGGAGCAGTCTCGTGAGCAAGCGAATGCGATAGGGCTCGAAGCCCCTTCTTCAGCACACCCTCCGTACCCCCGCGTACCCCGAACCGGCCCGTCGGCCGGGCCCGGGCCCGCCGCGGCGTGCCGTGCGGAGCGCCTATGCCTCCATTCCGCTTCGCCCCACCGGGAGTTCCGTCATGTCCGCATCCGCGTCCGCCTCGACCTGTCCGCAGTCCACCGACGCTGCCGCCACCGCCACCGCCACCGAGCCCCTCCCGGTCCTCGGCGCCGATGTCACCGTGCCGCTGGTGACCGGCGGCGAAGTCACCTACGCCGCACTCGACTACGCCGCCAGCGCCCCCGCCCTGCGCCGGGTGTGGGACGACGTGGCCGCGTACGCTCCGTACTACGGCAGTGTCCACCGGGGCGCGGGCTATCTCTCGCAGCTCTCCACCGACCTCTTCGAGAACAGCCGCCGCACGGTCGCCGAGTTCCTCGACTGCCGCGACGGCGACCAGGTCGTCTTCACCCGCTCCACGACGGACTCGCTCAACCTCCTGGCCGCCGCGCTGCCCGCCGACTGCCAGGTCTTCGTCTTCGAGACCGAGCACCACGCGTCGCTGCTGCCGTGGCGGGACGCCCGCGTCACCTATCTCAACGCGCCGCGCACCCCCGACGAGGCCGTGACGACCTTGGAGCGGGCGCTGGCGGACCGGGAGCCGTACGGTCCGGCGCTGGTCTGCGTCACCGGCGCGTCCAATGTCACCGGCGAGCTGTGGCCGGTACGGGAGCTGGCCGCCGCCGCGCACGCCCACGGCGCCCGGATCGTGCTGGACGCGGCCCAGCTCGCGCCGCACCACCCGGTGTCGGTCCAGGACCTCGACGTGGACTGGATCGCCTTCTCCGGGCACAAGCTGTACGCGCCCTTCGGCTCCGGTGTCCTGGCCGGCCGCGCGGACTGGCTGACCGCCGCCGAGCCGTATCTCGCGGGCGGCGGAGCCTCCCGCAAGGTGGCCCGCCGGGCCGACGGCGGGGTCGAGGTGGAGTGGCACACCACCGCCGCCCGCCACGAGGCCGGTTCGCCGAACGTCATCGGCGTCTACGCGATCGCCGCCGCCTGCCGCGCCCTCACCGAGGCCGGGTTCGACTCGCTCGTCGCCCGCGAGCAGACGCTGGTCGCCCGGGTCCGCGCCGGGCTCGCCGAGGTACCGGAGGTGAAGGTCCTCTCCCTCTTCGGTGACGACGCCCCCCGGGTCGGGGTGATCTCCTTCGTCGTGGAGGGCTGGAACAGCTCGCACTTCGCCGCCGCGCTCTCCGCCGAGTACGGCATCGGGGTCCGCGACGGACTGTTCTGCGCCCACCCCCTGGTCCGTACCCTGCTCGGCAGCGACCCGCAGGACCCGGGGGAGTGCGGCGCCCCCGAGGCCGAGCCGGGCGAGCGGTCCCTGAACGCCATCCGGGTCAGCTTCGGCGCCGGCACCCCCGACGAGCATGTGGACCGCTTCGTCGGCGCCGTCCGTGAGCTGGTCACCGACGGCGCCCGGTGGAGCTACCGCACCGAGGACGGCCGGTGCGTGCCCGACCCGACCACCGGCGCCGGCAGCGGTCCCGCCGCCACCGCGCCGACCGGCTGACGCTCCGGGATCCGGGTCCCGATCAGCACCATCCGCAGCGCCCGCTCGGTCGCGTCGGTGAGGAACTCCCCGCCGCGACCGAGCGCCTCGGAGAGCGTGACCGGCGCGGGCAGGATCGAGCTGTACGCGTCCACCCCCGCGGACCGCACCTGGTGGGCGCCCTCCCCGATGGTGCCCGCCAGCGCCAGCACCGGCCGCCCGTACCGCTTGGCGCGCCTGGCGACCTCGGCGGGGACCTTGCCGCGCGGGGTCTGGTGGTCCAGCGCCCCCTCAGCGGTGAGCACCAGATCGGCGCGGGCCAGCCGGGCGTCGAGGTCGAGATGGTCGAGGAGGACCTCGAACCGGGGCAGCAGCGACGCGCCCAGCGCCGCGAGCCCCGCGCCGAGCCCGCCGGAGGCGCCCGTACCCGGGCCCTCGTACAGATCGGCCCGTACCTTCAGATCGCGGGTGAGGACGTCGGCCCAGTGTTCGAGACCGGCCGACAGCAGCTCGACCTGCTCGGGGCTCGCGCCCTTCTGCGGCCCGAAGACCCGGGCCACGCCCCGCTCCCCGCACAGTACGTTGAACGGATTGCAGGCGACCCGGATATCGGTCCTGCGCAGCCGGGGGTCGAGGCCGGAGACATCGATCCGGTCGAGCCAGAGCAGCGCGCCGCCGCCGTGCGGAAGCTCCGCGCCGTCCGCGTCCAGCAGCTTGGCCCCCAGCGCCTGGAGCGCCCCGGCGCCGCCGTCGGACGTGCCGGAGTCGCCGCAGCCCACCAGGATCTCCCGGGCGCCCTCGTCGAGGGCGGCGCGGATCAGCTCTCCGACGCCGTACGTGGTCGTGGCGCCCGGGTCCCGCAGGTCCCGCGGCACCAGCGACAGACCGGCGACCGCGGCCATCTCCACCACGGCCGTGTACTTGTCGAGCATCGCGAAGTGGGTGGCGACGGGCTTGCCCGTGGGACCGGTCGCGGTCATTTCGACCAGCCGGCCCCCGGACGCGGCGGCCAGCGCGGCGGCGGTGCCCTCGCCGCCGTCCACCAGGGGGATGAGGTCGATCTCCGCGCCCGGGACGACCCGGCGGACGCCCGCGGCGATCGCCTCGGCGGCGGACTGCGCGGACAGGGACTCCTTGAAACCGCTGGGGGCGATGGCGAATCGGGTCAGCATCGTATGAACTCCCGGTACGAGGGTGGAGAGGAAAGTCGGTTCAGGGGGTGACGGGCACGCCGACGAGCGGCCAGACGGCCACCGCGAACAGCAGCACCAGCGCGGCCGTGAGCGGGGCGAGGAACGCGGACATCCGCAGCAGATCCCGAGGGGTGTAGGTGGGGATATCCGGTATGTCGGAGTAGAGGGTTACCGGCTTGGCGGACGCGGGCAGGGTGTGGCAGAACCCGGCCGCCGCCGTGGACGCCAGCGCCGCCGCCACCGGATTGACCCCGGCGCCCACGGCCGCGGCCACGACCAGCGGCACCAGGACCGACGAGCGCGCCGAACGGGACTGGAGGACCAGGTGCGCGACGGTCGACACCGCCACCACGACCGCCAGGAACGCCCAGGCGGGCACATCCAGCGGCACCCCGCCGACCAGCCACTTCGCGGCCCCGGAGTCGGCGAGCGCGACACCCATCGCCATCGTCGCGGCCATGAAGAGCAGCATCGACCACGGCACGGTCTTCAGCGCGTCCTTGAGCCGTACGGTCCCCAGCGCCGGGGAAGCGGCCACTATGGCCCCTATCAGCGCGACCACGGCGGGCGGCACCCGGTGCAGCGGCTCGCTGCACCAGAGCGCGACCACGGTCGCCAGCAGCAGCGCGCACCGGGCCTCAGCCGGTGACCAGGGGCCGGTGACGGGCTGTTCGGTGTGCTCCTGGATCTGCTCGGCGGTGATGTGCACGGGGCCCTCGCGGTCCGCCCGCTTCGTCGTGGTGAGCACCACGACCTCGGCGGCGAGATGGGAGGAGACGATCGCCAGCGGCAGCCCGATGAGCAGCCATTCGGCGAAGCCGATGCTCTCGCCGGTGGCCTCCCAGAGCACCGAGACCGTGATCAGATGCGCTCCGGCGCCGATCAGGGTCGCCACCGCGGAGAGCAGGATGACCGTCGGGAACAGCAGCGCCAGCATCACGACCAGCCGCTTCCGGTCGGCCAGCGCCCTCGCCAGCGCGATGAACACGGGCAGGGCGAGCGCCGCGCGGCCCGAGGTGGCGGGGACCGCGAAGGCCGTGACGACCAGCGCCGCGGTGGTCAGATGAACCAGCTGGCGGACATTGCGGGCACCCGTCACCAGGAAGGCCGCGGCCCGTCCCGCGAGCCCCGTCCGCGCCACCGCGGCGGCCAGGACGAAGGCGCAGATCAGCAGCCAGACCGTATCGTCACCGAGGGTTCCGAACAGGGTGTCGCTGGTGATCACCCCGGTCGCCGTGAGCGCCAGCCCCGCGCCGAGCGCGATATAGGTGTCGTCGATCGGGGTGCCGATCCAGGCGCAGGTGGCGATGGCGAAGACGCCGAGGGTGATCCGGGCGTCGCCGTTCAGGCCGGGGAAGTTGCCGGGAACGACGAGCAGCGCGCAGATGCTGAGCGCCACACAGAGGGTCGCGGCCTGTCGAAGGTTCAGTGTCACGCCTATGAGGGTTCATCGACGCGGTGAGCACTTCATGAGCCGTTGATGAAAGGAGTTTCACCAAGCGCGGCGAACGGGTGATGTCCGGCGGCGCGGGACGGCGGCGGGGGACGGCGGCGGGGACGGGAGGCCGGAACGCGAGGTCGGGGCGGGCACCGCGCCGAAGCCGGCTACTCCGGCAGCCGGTATCCCATGCCCCGTACGGTCTCCACCCGGTCGGCGCCCAGCTTCTTGCGCAGCGCCCGGACGTAGACGTCCACGATGTTGGAGCCGGGGTCGAAGTCGTAGCCCCAGACATGGGAGAGGATCTGCTCCCGGGAGAGCACCTGCCCCGGGTGGCGCAGGAACAGCTCCAGAAGGACGAACTCCCGGGCCGTCAGATCGACGGTCCGCTCGCCCGAGCGGGCCCGCCGGGTGCGCAGATCGAGGGTCAGCTCGCCGTTGCGCAATACGGTGACCTCGGGTGCGCGGGCGGCGGTCCGCAGCCGCAGCCGGACCCGGGCCAGCAGCTCCTCGAAGCGGAAGGGCTTGGTCATCCAGTCGTCGGCGCCGCCCTCCAGGCCGGCGACCGTGTCCCGGACGGAGTCCCGCGCGGTGAGCACGATCACCGGTACGGACACCTGGGCC
Source organism: Streptomyces sp. NPDC059248 (assembly GCF_042753905.1). NCBI lineage: Bacteria > Bacillati > Actinomycetota > Actinomycetes > Kitasatosporales > Streptomycetaceae > Streptomyces > Streptomyces sp. NPDC059248. The sequence continues at coordinate 5,325 of NZ_JBHYZV010000118.1, forward strand.
TCGCGCAGTTGGCGCAGGACGGTGAACCCGTCCCGGCCCGGCAGCCCGATATCGAGGATGACGAGGTCGAAGCCGCCCGTCATCGCGTAGTCGAAGGCGGCGTCACCGTCGTGGACGACGGAGGTGGTGAAGCCGTTGGCCCGCAGTCCCTTCTCCACGAACGCGGCGATGCGTTCCTCGTCCTCGACGATGAGTATCCGGTTCACTGCGTGGTTTCCTTCTGGAGTACGAGGACGAAGGTGGCGCCGCCGCCCTCGGTGGGACGCAGTTCGACCCGTCCACCGTGCCCTTCGGCGATGGCTTTCACAATGGCGAGTCCGAGCCCCGCGCCGGTGGCCCGGGAGCCCCGGCGCGCCGTGCCCCGCCGGAACCGTTCGAAGATCACCTCGGCGTCCTGCGGCTGGACGCCGGGGCCGCTGTCGGCGACGTACAGCTCGATCCGGTCGCCCTCGTTCCGCGATCCTATGCTGACCCGCTGGCCCGGCACGGTGTGCTGGACCGCGTTCTGGGCCAGCTGGACCATCGCCTGGGTGATCCGCTGGGGGTCGAGCCCGACCTCGGCGTCGACGGCCTCGGCGAGCTGCCAGTCCCGTTCGCCCAGGGCGCGGGCCTTGACGAAGACATCGGCGGTCAGCTCCCCGATCTGCACGGGTTCGGGGGCGACGAAGTCCGGCCGCTCGGTCTTGGCGAGCAGCAGGAGGTCCTCGACGATCCGGCTCATCCGGTCGAGTTCCTCCATCACGATCCGGACCGTCTGCTCCCGCTCGGCCGGGTCGTCGCCCATCAGCTCCAGATGGCCCCGGACGATGGTGATGGGGGTGCGCAGTTCGTGGCCCGCGTCGTCGACGAACTCCCGCTGGGCCGCGAACGCCCGCTCCAGCCGGTCCAGCATCGCGTTGAAGGTCTGGGCGAGGGCCGCGATGTCGTCACGGCCCTGGACCGGGATGCGCTGGGTCAGATCCTGCTCGGTGAGCTGGGCCGCGGTGGTGCGGACCAGCCGTACGGGACGCAGGATGCGGCCCGCGACGACCCAGCCGATCCCGGTGGTCATCAGCAGGGCCACCCCGGATATGCCGAGCAGCATCTGGAAGACGTCGGTCGCCTTCTCCCGCTCGCCGGCGGGATGGACGGCGACGACGAACGCCGCCGGGGGATGGCCGTTCCCCGACTCGATGGGGATCTTCGCCCAGCGGACCTCGCCCTCGGGCCTGCGGAGGGTGCCCGATGTGGCCTCGGCGTCGAACACCTTCTTCAGTGACGCGTCGTCCTTGACCAGGGGATGGCGCATCCCGTGGTCGCGGCCCTGCTCCTTCTTGTCCGGCTTGCCCTTGACCGGGTTGTGGACGAGTCCGATCAACTCCTCGTCGGGGTCCGGGTACTGGCGCATCAGAAAGACCCGCAGCAGCGGGTTGGGGTCGGTGAACCGCTGCCCGGTGCCGGGGTCGAAGCCCTGCCGCACGAAGTTGGCGAACTCATTGGTCTCCTGCACCAGGAGACCGTTGATCCGCTGGTCGGCGTCGCGCAGCAGGACCGATCTGGTGGCCACGGCGACCGCGGCGAGCGCCACGGCCATGACGATGAGGAGCCACAGCAGGATGCGGGCTCGCGCGGAGACCGTCTGGACGCGTGCGGTGACCCAGCGGCGCAGTGGTTCAGCCGTCGTCACCGAAGTCGTCGCCCCCCGGGCCGTCGTCGTCCCCGCCGTTGCCCGGGTTCGGGTTGGTGTTCCCACCGCCGCTGCCGCCTCCGTTGCCGCCACCGCCGTTGCCGCCGCCACCGTTGTTGGTGCCCGGCTGGGTGGTCTTGCCGCCGGATCCGCCCCGGGGCGGGGTGGACGAGGGCGCGTCGTCGTCGCCCGGCGGGTTCTCGCTCACCGGCGGCGCCACGGTCTCGTCACCGGTCGGGACCTTGGGTGTGCCGCTGTTGCCGGTGTGGCTGCCCGGCGAGCCGCTGGGCGTACCGGACTCGAGTTTCACCTTCGGCGGGACCTTCGGTGTGTCGGAACTGTCGGTGAGGGCGTAACTGGTCACCGCGATCCCGAGGGGGATCGCGACGACGGCGACCAGGGCCGCGATGCGGTGGGAGAAGAGCATGATGTCGATGGTGGGAGGCGCAGGGCGGCGTCCGGATGAGAACGGGATGAAGAATTCTTCATCCTCAGGTGTCCTGGAGATGAAGCCGCTGGTGGGGGGGTTGGCGGGGCGGCTGTGACGAGGATCGCGGGCGCGTCGCCCGCCGGGGCGTCAGGAATCGAGTCCGATGGCGAACGCGGCCTCGAGATCGTGCTGCGAGTAGGTACGGAACGCGACATGCGTATCGGTGCCGATGACGCCCTCGACCTTGCTGATCCGGCCGGGGATGATGTCCGCGAGATTCTCGTGCCGGGCGACCCGGACCATCGCGATGAGGTCGTACGTCCCGGTCACCGAGAAGACCTCGCTCACGCTTTCCAGCGCCGCGATCTCGTCCGCGATCTCGGGAATGCGGTCCACACTGGTCTTGATGAGCACGATCGCGGTGATCACGGCTTGCTGTCTCCCTCGGTGGCCGCTGCTGGGGCCTTCACTCTAGGCCCTGCCCGACGCCGGAATCCTCCCCACGCGTAGAGGAAGCCGATCGCGAAGCCCGCCAGATGTGCCAGATAGGCCACCGCGGGCGAGCCCCGGCCGAGCCCGGTCGCCGCCAGCCACTGGAGCGCGAACCAGAAGACCAGCACCACCCGGGCGGGGAAGCGCAGCGGCAGGAAGAAGAGGAACGGGAAAAGACTGGTGACCCGGGCTTTCGGGAAGAGAACCAGAAAGGCCCCGAGCACCGCCGAGATCGCCCCCGACGCCCCCACCAGCGGCTGCTCGGAGCCGGCGTGGGCGATCGCGTACACCGCCAGTGCCATGGCACCGGCCCCCAGGTAGAGGAGGGTGAACCGCAGTCGTCCCAGACGCTCCTCCGTCATGGCGCCGAAGACGTAGAGGAAGAGCATGTTCCCGAGGAGATGCAGCCAGTTGCCGTGGACGAAGAGGGCGGTCAGGGGCGTGGTCAGGGCACCGGGCGTACCGTCCGCCAGCCGGGCCGGGATCACTCCCCAGCGCGCGAAGTACGCGCCCTGGGCGGCGGCGAGGGCGTCCCCGGAGCCGTAGCCGGGCGCGAGGCCCGACACCGGCCCGGCCAGGAAGACGGCGCAGCACACGGCGATCAGGGCACAGGTGACCCGGGGGCCGTCGGCCACGGCGGAGGCGCAGCCGCGCACCGTCCGGGCCGCTCGCGCCGCTCGCGCCGCTCGCGCCTCCGTGCCGAACGCGGGCCGGGACGACCGCTGCCGAGGAGTCATGGACGGATCATGACGTAACGGTTCCAACCGGTACAGGTTGCCTCGCCGTGCCGCCGGACCCCCGCGAGGCCATAGAGTTACGAGGAGTACACCCGCAGTTCGACGGCGCACCGCGGTGACCGGATCAACCGCACAATCTGCTACGCAAGCCGGATGGAACCCGTGACGAACAGGACGGACGTAACGATGACGACGGTGCCCACGCCGACCGCGGACACCCGCTGGCGCTGCACGCTCTGCGGCAATCTCACCCGCTTCGATGTGACGCGCTCGTCCAAGGTCGTGGAGTACGTCCATCTGGACCTCGCCGGGAAGCCCGCCGTCGAGGAGCGGGAGGTGCTCAGTGAGACCATCGAGTCCGTGCGCTGCCGCTGGTGCAACGCCGTGGATCAGATCGAGCTGGTGGACAGGCCCGGCGCTGCCTCCTGAGCGGAGGCGGCCGGTCCTCGGGTGACGGGTTATGGGGTGACGGATCGTGGAGCAGCCGGAGAGCGGTGACCGGCCGGCCGGACCGGCCGGTGACACCGCGGAGGCGCTCGACCGGCCGTTGCCGGAAGGCGTCCGGCGCAGGGTCGTGTCGCTGGTCGCCGACGCCTTCGGCGGGCTGACGGTCGCGGAGCTGCCGGGGCAGCTGCGGCAGTACGCCCGCTTCACCCCCTCCCGGCGGGCCAAGCTCGCGGGCAACGCGATGGCGGCGGCGCTGGAGAGCGACCCCGTCTTCCGCCGGCGCATCGGCGAACGGATCACCGCGGCGCAGCCCGAGCTGTGCGCCGCGCTGGCGGCGGGCGCCCCGCCCGCCGCCGCCGATCCGCTCGACGTGGCCGCCGCCGCGTACGTCCTGCGCCCCACCGGATGGGTGAAGCTGGTGGCCGCGGCGGGCGAGGAGGCCCAGCGGGCCGACGCCGAGCGCGCCGACGAGGCCGGCCGGCGCGAACTGGAGCGGCTCCGCGACGAGCTGGCCGAGGCCCGCTCGCTGACCAGGACCGAGACCGAACGGCTCCGTACCGAGCTGGAGACGGCCCGGAGGGAAGCGGAATCGCTTCGGCGGCGGTTGCGCAGCGCCGAGAGCGACATCAAGCGCGGCGAGGCCGCCCTGCGCCGGGCCGGCACCGAGCTGGACGGGATCCGCGCGGAGGCCGCGACGCAGGTATCGGCGGCGGAGAGCGAGACGCGCCGGCTGAAGGCGAGGCTCGCCGAGGCCGAGGCCGCCGTCGAAGCCGGCCGGCGGGCCGCCCGCGAGGGCCGCTCCGTCGAGGACATGCGGTTGCGCCTCCTCCTCGACACCGTGCTCGACGCCGCGCAGGGCCTCCGCCGCGAACTGGCCCTGCCGCCCGCGTCGACGCGCCCCGCGGACGCCGTGGACGCGGTGGCGCCCGGCCGGATGTCGCCCAAGGACATCGCGGCCCGCGCCCTGTCGGAGACCGACCCCGCCCTGCTGGACCAGCTGCTCGCACTGCCCCAGGTCCATCTGGTGGTCGACGGCTACAACGTCACCAAGACCGGCTATCCCACGATGCCGCTGGAGAAGCAGCGGCTGCGGCTGCTGGGCGGGCTCTCCGTTCTGGCCGCCCAGACCGGCGCCGAGATCACCTGCGTTTTCGACGGCGCCGAGCTGGCGGCGCCGGTCCTGCTCGCCCCGCCGCGCGGGGTGCGGGTGCTCTTCTCCAAGCCGGGGGTGACCGCGGACGAGCTGATCCGTCAGCTGGTCCGGGCGGAGCCGCCGGGGCGGCCGCTCGTGGTGGTCTCCACCGACCGCGAGGTCGCCGACGGCGTCGCCAAGGCGGGGGCCCGCCCGGTGGCGTCCCTGCTGCTGCTGAAGCGGCTCTCCAGGGTCTGAACCGCTGTCCGAACCGCTGTCCGCACCTCTGCCCGAATGCCCGTCCGCACTTGGTACGGCTTCCCCACGTCCCGGTCGGTGCCCGATTTGGTGGTCATGGGGTGGGACGTCCGGATAGCCACCCCCGGGGCGATCGGTGCTGACGGTAAAGAATGCGTGTCCGCCCGGATTTTTTCCGATGGGGATTTGAACTGATCACAAGAAGGTCACTAGGGTCGGGCCTCGAACCTTCGCACGGTTGACCACCCAGCCGGGGTGCTCGGCGAAGGAACTGCCGAGCCCGTTTCCGCCGGCCGATACCCGGGGGAGTTGTCGGAGCGGAGCCGGGGGCGTGTTCCCGTACCCGGCAGGCGGTCCCGAGGAGAAGGAGCCCGTCTCCGTGGCGTCTCACCGTCGTCCCAAGCGGCCGGGCCGCACCCGTGTCACCGTGATGGGCGCCACCGCCGCCGCGGCCGTCGCCCTCACCTCCCAGGCCGCCAACGCCGCCCCGACGCCCAGCAAGGGCGAGGTCAAGGCGAAGGTCGACAAGTTGTACGGGGAGGCCGCGCAGGCCACCGAGAAGTACAACGGCGCCAAGGAGCAGCAGGACGAGCTCCAGAAGCAGGTCGACGCCGTTCAGGACCGGGTCGCCCGCGGCCAGGACGAGCTGAACGACCTGCGGAACAGCCTCGGCATCGTGGCCAGCGCGCAGTACCGCTCCGGCGGTATCGACCCGACGCTCCAACTCCTCCTCTCCGGCGACCCGGACACCTATCTCGACAAGGCGTCCGCGCTCGACCGCATCGGCAGCCGCCACAGCGACGCCATCGACGAGATCCAGGAGAAGCGGCGCGCCCTCGCCCAGCAGCGCAAGGAAGCCCAGGGCAAGCTGACGACGCTCGCCGAGACGCGCGAGACGCTGGCCGGGAAGAAGCGCGAGGTCCAGACGAAGCTGGCCGAGGCGCAGAAGCTGCTGAACTCCCTCACGGCGAAGGAACGGGCCGAGATCAAGAAGGAGGAGACCCGGGCCGACCGGACCGGATCCTCCGGCGAGCGCCCCGACCTCGGCAAGACCGCGCCGGGATCCTCGTACGGGATGGCCGCCTTCGCCATCGGACAGGGCAAGATCGGCTCGCCGTACAAGTACGCCACCGCGGGCCCGAACACCTTCGACTGCTCCGGCTTCACCTCCTGGTCCTTCGCCCAGGCCGGGCGCCCCATCCCGCGCACCTCCCAGGCGCAGGCCAACATCGGCCAGCGGATCAACTCCCAGAGCCAGCTCAAGCAGGGCGACTTGGTCTTCTTCTACGACGATCTGCACCATGTCGGCTTCTACGCGGGCAACGGTCAGATCCTCCACTCGCCGCGCACCGGCGCCGTGGTGCGGTACGAGTCCATCAACAACATGCCGTTCATGTTCGGCGTCCGGGTCTGACCGGCCCGACCCGGGGCTGGTTACGCCACACCCGGGCATACCGCCCGAACGGGCGAATCTGCGCCCCCGGAGCCGACCCCGTGCCCCGCCGGTGACCTGTGGTCTCCCGGCGGGGCGCCGCCGTGGGCCGCCCGTACGGTCGTTGGCGCCCACCGCCCACCGGGCTACTGTCTGCCGCGCACGACTCCCCGTACCCAGAAGGAGCGCGGCCCGTGGCGTCCCATCGACGGCCCTCATCGCCCGGTCTCACCCACAGCGCCCGGGTGACCGTGCTCTCCGCCGCCGCGACGGCCGCCGCCGCGGCACTGGGTGCCACGCCGGCCACCGGCGCGCCCGACGGCCCGGTCGCGTCCCGGGCCGGGGTCGACCGGCTGCTCGCCGAAGCCGAGCGGGCCACCGAGGAGTACAACCTGGCCGGGGAGCGGGCCGGGAAGCTGAGGGACCGGACCACGGCCGCCCAGGAGGCGCTCGCCCGCGGCCAGGAGCGGGTCAACCGGATGCGGGGCGCGCTCGGCGCGGTCGCCGGCGCCCAGTACCGGCTCGGCGGCGCCGACCCCGCGCTGATGCTGCTGCTCTCCGCCGACCCGGAGAGCTATCTCCGCGACGCCGAGATGCTGGAGCGGGTCGGCACCCGGCAGACCAGCACCCTCCACGCCTATCTGCGCTCCCAGCGCGAACTCGCCCAGCGCCGCGCCGAGGCCGGCCGCGACCTGGCCGAACTGGACCGGTCCCGGGCCGCCGTCGCCCGCCACAAACGGACCGTGGAACGCAAACTCGCCGCCGCCCGGCGGCTGCTGAACGCCCTGCCGTCCGACGAGCGCTCCGCCTACGACCGCTCCTCCCGCTCCGGCCGCGGCTCCCTCGGGCCCGCCGGGGGCGAGGCCCCGTCCTCCGCCCGGGCCGCCGCCGCGGTCGACGCCGCCCGCAGCGCCGTGGGCCGCCCCTACATCTGGGGCGCCAACGGCCCGTCCGGCTTCGACTGCTCGGGGCTCACCCAGTGGTCGTACGCCCAGGCGGGCGTCGGACTGCCCCGCACCTCCCAGGCCCAGCGGTACGCCGGACGGCGGGTGCCGCTCTCCCAGGCCCGCCCCGGCGACCTGGTGACCTATCGGAACGACGCCAGCCATATCGGGATGTACGTCGGGAACGGGCAGGTCGTCCACGCCCCTTACCCCGGCGCGGCCGTCCGCTACGACCCGGTGGGCATGATGCCCGTCTCTTCGGTCACACGGGTCTGAACACCGGGCCACCGGTGCCCGGGTTCCGTACGATCGGCCGGGTGGCGGTGCGCGAGGGGCCGAAGTGGGCGGAACGAACGGATCCGGCGGAGCGGGCGGACCCGCCGGAATCTCCCGGGCGGGCGGTGGGCAGACGCACCCTCACCGTCTCGGCCGTCGCCGCCCTGCTCGGCGGGGTCGGCGGGATCGGCGGCTGTACCGCGGAACCGACGGCGTCCGGCCATACCGTCGACCTGGTGCAGGAGACCCTCAACCTCCGGGCCGCCGCGCTGCAGGAACGCGACGAGGAGGAGTATCTGGCGGTCGTCGCCGCCGAGCAGACCGTGCTGCGCGCGGCCGAACGGCGGACGTTCCGGAACCTGGCCGATGTGCCCGTCGACTCGTGGGCGTACCGGCTCGGCAAGGTACGGCGGGACGGCGGCAAGGTGTACGCGGAGGCCGAACTCCACTACCGGATCAGCGGCTACGACTCGGTGCCCGTCGTCGTCCCCCGGTCGATGGAGCTGGGACTGCGCGACGGGCGCTGGTTCATCACCTCCGACCGGCCGGGCCGGGGCGCCGCCGAGCAGCTGTGGCAGCAGGGCGCCGTGACCGTGGTCCGGGGGCGGGACTCGCTCGTCCTCGCCGTCGGACAGCCCGAGGACCGGCTGCGGGCGCTGGCCGACCTGGTGGACCGTACGGTGCCCGTCGTCTCGGCGGCGTGGCGCTCCCCGTGGGCCGGACGCGTCGTGGTCCTCGTGCCCCGCTCGGTCGAGGAGATGGGGGCGCTGCTGGGTACGCCAGGGGCGGCGTACCAGGGGATCGCGGCCGTGACGACCGGGGAGACCGGGACGACCGCGGCGGTCCCCGCCGACCGGGTGATCGTGAACCCGGCCGCGTACGACCTGCTCGGCGACTTCGGACAGAGCGTGGTCCTCGCCCATGAGACCACCCATGTCGCCACCCGGACGGCGACATCGGCGGCGACCCCGCTGTGGCTTTCGGAGGGGTTCGCGGACTGGGTGGCCTACCGGGACACGCCCAGGACCACCGGCCAGAAGGCCCCCGAGTTGCAGCGCGCCGTCCGGCTGGGCGAACTGCCCGCCGAACTCCCGCCCGACGAGGACTTCTCCTTCGGCGGCGACCCGGCGGGACTCGCCCGCGCCTACGAGAGCGGCTGGCTGGCCTGCGAGCTGATCGCCGCCAAGTGGGGCGAGGAGGCCCTGCTGCGGTTCTACCGGCAGATCGGCGGGGGCGCGGACCGCCGGGTCTCGGTGGAGAAGGCGATGATCGAGATCCTGGGGCTCGGTCCCGGCGAGTTCACCACCCGCTGGCGCGACTATCTGCGGCAGCGGCTGGAGTAACCGGGACCGCGACGTCCGGAACGGGCCGTACGGGACCGGGCGCCGTGGCCCGCCACAGCCGCCGGCCCGCCCAGACGGTCGCGGCGACCAGCAGCCCGTTGCGGACCAGGAGCAGCAGCACCCCCACCGGATCGCTCGCCACCACCCGGTCGAAGAGCAGCGGGAACTCCACCGTCGTCACCGCCGACGCCAGCAGGACCAGCACGGCGGGGCCCGTCATCCCGGCCGGGCGGTACAGCAGACACACCGCCGCGACACCCACCGGCCACAGCAGGTACTGCGGGCTGATCACCCGGCTGGTGGTGATGAACAGCAGGACCGCCGTCAGGGCCGCGTCCGCCACCACGGCGGGATCGCGCGCGAGCCGCCGCAGCGCGTCGCCGGCCCGCAGCCGCCACACCATCAGCCACCCCAGCGCCCCGGCCGCCAGCAGCAGCGCGGCGGCCGAGACCGCGGAGACGTACGGCCCGAGGAACTCGATCGACCCGTAGTTCAGCAGCACCCGCCCGTCCCAGCCGCCCAGCAGCCGCCCGATGTGGAAGACCAGGGCGCCCAGCGACTCCACCTCCGTACCCCGGTCGCGCTGATGCGTCAGAAAGCCGAAGGCGCCCGGCACCCCGGCGGCGGCCGTGAGCACGACCGCCGCCGCCAGGGCCGCCGACCACCACACCCGGGCCCTGGCCACCCCCGCGAGCAGCAGCACCGGCCACACCTTCAACAGGGCGCCGAACGCCACCAGCGCGCCCATCGCCCGGGGCCGCCGCACCCCGGCGAGCAGCGCCGCGACCGCGACTGCGGTCACCATCAGGTCGTAGCGGGCGTACGCGGTCGGCCCGAGCAGCGGTACGCCCGCCACCCACACCCAGACGCCCCGGACCGAGCGGCCGGGGCGGCGGGCCGCCGCCAGCAGCAGCCCCAGGACGGCCGCGTCGCACACCGCGACGAGGACGAGGAACGCGGTGACGTAGTCGAGGAAGGGGAGCACGCCGGGGGAGAGGATCGCCAGCGCGGCCGCGGGCGGGTACTGCCAGGTGACGTCGGAGATGGGGTACGTACCGGTGCGCAGCACCTCGTACCAGCCCCGGTAGATCACCGAGACGTCGGAGGTGACGTCGGGACCCGGCGGGACGACGACCCGGAACACCCAGAGGAGCGTGACGGCGCGGGTGGCGGTCCAGACCGCGGCGATCGCGACGGTGCTCCGCGGTGTGGTGCCGCCCCCGTTCCGTCCGCCCTTCATACCGCCCCCAGTTCTTTGTCCGGTCCCATGGTGATTTCCATCGATCTGATCCGCTCATGATGCCGGGACCCGGTACGCGGCGCGGGCAGGCGGGGCCGGTGCCCTCCCGGCGGCGGGCGGCGGAGTTCCGGGGCGGCCGGAGGGGATTGGTACTGTCGGCGGCGATGCACAAGACCCTGATCGTGACGAACGACTTCCCCCCGCGCCCCGGGGGCATCCAGGCGTTCCTGCACAACATGGCCCTGCGGATGGACCCCGAGCGGATCGTCGTCTACGCCTCCACCTGGAAGCGGAGCCGTGAGGGCGTCGAGGCGACCGCCGCCTTCGACGCGGAGCAGCCGTTCACCGTCGTACGGGACCGTACGACGATGCTGCTGCCGACGCCCCGGGTCACCGCGCGCGCCACCGCCCTGCTGCGGGAGCACGGCTGTACCTCGGTCTGGTTCGGCGCCGCGGCGCCGCTCGGTCTGATGGCGCCCGCCCTGCGCCGGGCCGGGGCCGAACGGCTGGTCGCCACCTCCCACGGCCACGAGGCGGGCTGGGCGCAACTGCCCGCGTCCCGGCGGTTGCTGCGGCGGATCGGCGAGGGCACCGACACCATCACCTATCTCGGCGAGTACACCCGCTCCCGGATCGCCGCCGCGCTCACCCCCGAGGCGGCGGCCCGAATGGTGCAGCTGCCGCCCGGGGTCGACGAGAAGACCTTCCACCCCGACTCGGGCGGCCCCGCGGTCCGCGGGCGGCTCGGCCTCGCGGACCGTCCCGTCGTGGTCTGCGTCTCCCGGCTGGTGCCGCGCAAGGGCCAGGACACCCTCATCCTGGCCATGCCGCGGATCCTCGCCCGGGTGCCCGACGCCGTCCTCCTGATCGTCGGCGGCGGCCCGTACGAGAACGATCTGCTGAAGCTGGCCGACCGTACCGGCGTGGCCGGCTCCGTACGCTTCACCGGCTCCGTGCCGTGGGCCGAACTCCCCGCCCACTACGGGGCGGGCGACGTCTTCGCCATGCCGTGCCGCACCCGCCGCGGCGGACTCGACGTCGAGGGCCTCGGGATCGTCTACCTGGAGGCGTCGGCGACGGGCCTCCCGGTCGTCGCGGGCGACTCGGGCGGCGCGCCCGACGCCGTACTCGACGGCGAGACGGGCTGGGTCGTACGCGGCGGCACGGACGATGCGGCGGTCGCGGAGTCCGCGGACCGTATCGTCACCCTGCTGAACGACCCCGAACTCCGGCGGCGCATGGGCGAACGAGGCCGCCGCTGGGTCGAGGAGAGCTGGCGCTGGGACCTCCTGGCGGAGAAGCTCCGCGCCCTGCTCTGACGAACGGCCGACCCTGGTTGCCAGGGGCGCCGGGGCGTTCCGTGGGCCCGGGGGTTCCCGGGCCCGGCCCGGGCCCGGCCCGGGCGCGGTGGGATTTAAACATCAAC
>NZ_JBHYZV010000119.1:0-16999 GCF_042753905.1 Streptomyces sp. NPDC059248
TCGGTCTTGCGTTTCCGACTCTATCAGATCCTTTCGGGCCTGATTCCCGGTCGAAACTCGGGTTTTGTCTTTCCGGCCTCTCGGCCGTTCCGACGTTTCAAACTCTAGCGGATTTTCCGGCCGACTCATAATCGAGGCTTTCGCAACGTATTTCGGCACGCCGAAATACATCCCGGTCGGGAGGTCGTACAGAGTTTGGTGCCGCTTTCGCAGCTGAAGTGGCTGCCGCAGAACCGTTCCGGTCCGTGACAACTTGAGGAACCTTACGAGCGGATGAAGGGCGTGTCAACTTCCCTCGACGCCGACGCGCCAAACACTCGGGAACCGGCCGGATCGCGTACCGAATCAGTCCAGATCGGTCAGTCGGCCACCGGCGTCCGGCTGGGTGTGCTCCACCCGGCGCAGTACCCGGATGAGGAGTTCGCCGAGGACGCCGCGCTCCCGCCCCGACAGGTCCTGGAGCAGGTCCTCCTCGAAGGCGCTGGCCATCCGCATGGCCTCCAGCCACTTCGTGCGGCCCTCGTCCGTCAGCTCGACGATGACCCGGACCCGGTTGTTCTCGTCGCGGTCGCGGGTGACGAGGCCCTCGTTCGCCATCCGGTCGATGCGGTGGGTCATGGCGGCCGGGGTGAGGCCGAGGCGCTTCGCCAGCTCGCCGGGGCCCATCCGGTAGGGGCTGCCCGCCAGGACCAGGCTCTTCAGGACCTCCCACTCGGCGTTGCTGATGCCGAGGGCGGCGACCTGGCGGCCGTACGCGACGTTCATCCGGCGGTTCAGCCGGCCGAGGGCCGAGACGACCTGCTCGACCTGGGGATCGAGCTCTCCGTACTCCCGCTGGTAGGCGGCGATCTGCTCGTCGAGGGTCGGCTCCTGGAGCGCTGAGGCGTCGTCCTGGCCGGTCACGGCTTGGCCCTCGGGGGTCGCGGTAGGCATACGCCGCAGTATGGCACGGCTCTCATTCGCCTTGAAGTCCTTCGATCTGTATTGTTAAGCCTCTAACTTTACTGTTAAAGTCTTCAGGCTTCATCCCTTCAGAGCTAACAAGGCAGGTGAGTGTGACCAGGCAGATGGGCGCGGCTATGCGCCGGATCCAGGCGGGTAGCGCGCTGAGCGCGTTCGGACTCGGTTTCACGGTCCCGTTCCTCTATCTCTATGTGGCCTACACCCGAGACCTCGGGACGCTGGTCGGCAGCCTCGTCATCGGTGCCTTTGCCCTGGCCGCACTGATCGCCCTGCCGTTCGTCGGACGGATCATCGACCGCCGCGGGCCGAAGCCCGTGGTCATCGGGGCCTCGGTGGTGGCGTCCCTGGGCGCGCTGGCGTTCGGTATGTCCACGAACACCGTGACGGTGATGCTGTCGGCGGCGCTGCTCGGCGCCGGTACGGCGGTCACCCAGCCCGCCCTCGCGACGATGATCGTCTGGGCGACGGACGCTCCCGGCCGGACCCGGGCCTTCGCGTTCCAGTTCTTTCTGCAGAACGTCGGTCTCGGCATCGGCGGCCTGTTCGGCGGACTGATCGTCGACACGAGCCGGGCGAGCACCTTCACGCTGCTTTTCGGGATCGAGGCCGTGATGTTCCTCGTCCTGGCCGCGATCATCCTCTCGGTACGGCTGACCCGGCCCGCGCCGGCGCTCGGTACGGCCGCCGACGGCGCGAAGCCCGCCGGTTACAAGGTGCTGCTGCGGGACAAGGCGATGGTGAAGCTGCTCGTCCTGGGCTTCATCCTCTTCTTTGCCGTGTACGGACAGTTCGAGTCGGGTCTTTCCGCGTACGGCACGGAGGCCGCCGGGATCAAGCCGTCGATGTTCGGTACGGCACTGGCCGCGAACACCGCCGTCATCGTTGTCGCGCAGTTCGTGATCCTGAAGTACGTGGACCGCTACAAGCGGACCCGGGTGATCGCCGCGGTGGGTCTGATCTGGGCCGTGGGCTGGGCTTTCGCGGGGTTCGCGGGCCTGGGCGCGACGAGCCAGGCGATGGCGACGGCCGCGTTCATCTCGACGTACGCCCTGTTCGGGCTGGGTGAGGCGATGCTGGCGCCGACCGTGGCGCCGCTGGTGGTGGATCTGGCCCCGGCGTCGATGGTCGGCCAGTACAACTCGGCGTTCGCGCTGGTCAAGCAGTTGGCGCTGGCCCTGGGGCCGGCGATCGGCGGGCCGATGGGGGCGGCGCTGCACGCCCCGTACATCGTCACGTTCATCCTGTTCTCGCTGGCGATCACGGTGCTGGCGACGCGGCTGGGCCGGCTGCTCACCCCCGTACAGAATCAGCCGTCGCTGGTGGCGACTCCCTCGCGGGTCGTGGCGCGGTACGAGCCGCCGGTGGAGAAGGTGGGGTCCGCGGCCTGACGGGCGCGGTCAGCCGGGGCGGGGTGCCGGTGCGACGCGCGCCGGGAGGGCGAACTCGCACCAGACCGCCTTGCCGCCGCCCGGGGTGCGGCGGCTGCCCCAGTTGGAGGCGATGGCCGCGATGATCGAGATCCCGCGGCCCGTCTCGTCCTCCGATTCGGCGCGGCGGCGGCGCGGGAGGTGTTCGTCGCCGTCGGTGACCTCGATGATCAGCCGGCGGTCGGTCCGGCGGAGCCGGAGCCGCATGGGCGGGGTGCCGTGCTGGAGGGAGTTGGCGACCAGCTCGCTGGTGGCGAGGACGCCCAGGTCGTGGAGTTCCGGGGAGAAGCGCCAGGAGGCGAGGACCCCGGAGGCGAAGGCGCGGGCGCGCGGGGCGGCCTCGACGCCGCCGAGGAGATCGAGCGCGGCGTTGTGGAACAGCTCGGCGGCGGTGCCGCTGCGGGCGGGGTGCTGGACGACGAGGACGGCGACGTCGTCGTCGTGGTCGGCGGTGATGCCCATGGCGCGCAGCAGCCGGTCGCAGACGACCTGGGGGGTGCCGGTGGCGCCGGACAGGGCGCGTTCCAGGGCGGCGACCCCTTCGTCGATGTCCTCGTCGCGCCGTTCGACGAGGCCGTCCGTATAGAGGACGGCGCCGGAGCCGGGCGGCAGGTCGATCGTGCCGGAGGAGTAGAACCAGCCGCCGGTGCCCAGAGGTGGTCCGGTGGGGTTGTCGGCGCGGTGGACCGTGCCGTCCTCGTGGCGGACGAGGAGGGGGAGGTGGCCCGCGGAGGCGTAGACGAGACGTTCCTCATTGGGGTCGTGGACGGCGTAGACGCAGGTGGCGATCTGGCTGGCGTCGATCTCGGAGGCGAGGCCGTCGAGGAGCTGGAGCACTTCGTGCGGGGGCAGGTCGAGGCGGGCATAGGCCCGGACGGCGGTCCGCAGCTGGCCCATGACGGCGGCCGCTCGCACTCCGCGGCCCATGACGTCGCCGATGACGATGGCGGTCCGGCCGCCGCCGAGGGTGATCACGTCGTACCAGTCGCCGCCGACGGCCGCGTCCTCGCCGCCGGGCTGGTAGGTGGCGGCGACCTTGAGGTCGTCGGGCTGTTCCAGCTCCTGGGGAAGAAGGGACCGCTGGAGGGTGACGGCGGTCTCGCGCTGGCGGCGCTCGCTGGCGCGGAGCCGTTCGGCGGCTTCGGCGTGGTCGGTGACATCGACGGCGTAGACGACAACGCCGCCGGGGCCGGTGGGGGCGGGCTCGTCGCCGGCAGCGGGGTGGTCGGGCTGGTCGACGGGAATGCAGGTGACCGTGTACGAGCCGCCGTCGGGGACCTTGCGGGATTTGACCGTACGCGGCCGTCCGCCGCGCAGGACCTGGTCGATGAGGGGCGGCAGGCCGAGGTCGGTCAGTTCCGGGCAGACGTCGGCGGCGGCTCCGCCGATGGGGCGGGGGCCGAAGGCCGCGGTGTAGGCGTCGTTGACATAGGCGACGCGGTGCTCGGGGCCGTACAGAAGGACGACGAGGCCGGGGAGGCGGCCGATGAGCTCCCGGACGGGGAAGTCCTCCAGGGCGGGGATCCGCCCTGGGGCGGGATCCGCGGCGCGGGCGGCTGGTGTGCCCCCGGTGGCGCGGGCGGCGGGAACGGAGCCCTCGTCGGCGGAGCGCCGGGCGTCGGGGCCGGTCCCGGCCGCCGGATCGGTCGCCGGGTCGGTCGCGTCGGTCCGCTCCGTGGCGTCGGCCGGGTCCGCGGCGTCGGTCGTTCTGGTCTCGCCATGGCGGGGCGGGCGGGGGGAAGGGGAGATTCCGCGGTCGGTCCTGCGCGCCGCGTCGCGGCGCTGCGTACCGGGGAGCCGTGCGCTCCATCGCGTGAAGTTCACTGACTTTCAAGCCTCAAGGATTGTCGCCAAGGGTCACGAGGGTCACTCTGTGCAAATGTGAGCCCACCTATGGTCACACGTCCAGTGTGACCGAACGGACTGACGGCCGGTGTCGGCCGGGTGTCCACGGGGTCGTCGGCCGGTGTCGCGTACGGGACCCGGTGTTTTCCGGGTGCTCTGGTCTTCTTCGGGGGTTCCGGGGTGGTTCGGCGTACGCCCGGCGCGTGCGCCCGGCCCGTACGGGCTGCCGAGCGTCGGACGTCCGTCCCGGGCAGGTGCTCGTACGTACGTTCCCTCTTCCGGTCTCAGGTCGTGCCGGGGGCCTCGGGGTTCTCCGGCTTCTCGGAGCTCTCGCTGCTCGCGGGGTCTTCGGAGGCCGGGGCCGGTGGCGTGCCGGGGTGGCCGGGTCTGCCCTGTGGGGGGCGGGCGGCGTGCTCGAACTCGGCGCGGGGGTGTTCCAGGGATCCGAGGGACACGATCTCCCGTTTGAACAGTCCGGAGAGGGTCCACTCGGCGAGGATGCGGGCCTTGCGGTTGAACGTCGGCATCCGGCTGAGGTGGTAGACGCGGTGCATCAGCCAGGCTGGATATCCCTTGAGCTTGCGGCCGTACACATGGGCGACTCCTTTATGGAGACCCAGGGACGCGACGGAGCCCGCGTTCTTGTGGGCGTACTCCGTGAGCGGGCGGTCGTGGAGGGCGGCGGCGATGTTCCGCGCGAGGACTTCGGCCTGGCGGACGGCGTGCTGGGCGTTGGGGGCGCAGACCGCGCCGGGTTCGTCCGATGTGACATCGGGGACGGCGGCGGCGTCCCCGGCGGCCCAGGCGTTGTCGGTGCCGTCGACGCGCAGTTCGGCGGTGCACCGCAGACGGCCCCGCTCGGTGCGGGGGAGATCGGTGGCGGCGAGCACCGGGGCGGGTTTGACGCCCGCCGTCCAGACGATCGTCCGGGCCGGGAAGCGGCTGCCGTCGCTGAGGACGACCGTCCGGTTCTCGCAGGAGTCGAGGCGGGTTTCGAGGCGTACGTCGATATTGCGGCGGCGCAGCTCGCGGATGGCGTAGCGGCCCATCTCGGCGCCGACCTCCGGGAGGATGCGGTCGCTGGCCTCGACGAGCACCCATTTCAGATCGTCGTGCTTGATGTTGTGGTAGTAGCGGACGGCGTACCGGGCCATGTCCTCCAGTTCGCCGAGCGCCTCGACGCCCGCATAGCCGCCGCCGACGAAGACGAAGGTCAGGGCGGCGGAGCGGATCGCGGGGTCGCGGGTGGAGGAGGCGATGTCCAGCTGTTCGACGACATGGTTGCGGAGGCCGATGGCCTCCTCGACGGTCTTGAAGCCGATGCCGTAGTCGGCGAGGCCGGGGACCGGGAGGGTGCGGGAGATCGAGCCGGGCGCGATCACGAGGTGGTCGTACGGGATCTCCACCGCGCCGGTGCCCTCCTCGGCGGTGGCGAGCGTGTCGACGGACACCGTGCGCTTGGCGTGGGTGACGGCGGTGACCTCGCCGATGAGGATCGAGCACTTGTCGAGGACCCTTCGGAGGGGGACGACGACATGGCGGGGGGAGATGGAGCCGGCGGCGGCTTCGGGGAGGAACGGCTGATACGTCATATAGGGGTCCTGGGAGACCACGAGGATCTCGGTGTCACCGCGGGCCAGCTCGTGTCTGAGCTTCTTCTGGAGGTGCAGCGCCGTATACATCCCGACATAACCGCCACCGGCGACGAGGACGCGTCTGCCGCGCGCCGGGCCGGTGAAGCGGTTCTTCGGCGGGGTGCCGGGGGTCTCGCCCGGGGAGTTCGCAGCCGTCACCATCCCATGAGGCATCGGGTCCCGTCGTTTGTCCACAGGCCCGGCAAATTGTGTGACCGGAGGACGGGGACGGCGAGGCGGCGGCCGGATCTCGGAGGTGGACGAAGGTGCCCAGGTCAGGGGCGGCGGACGGGGTGGTGCGAGGGGGCGCAAACGGGAGCCTTCAGGCCCTTGCTCCGATCGGGGGGCGCTCCGTGCGGAACTACCCTCTTCTGAATTGACCCGGGCTCAACTATGTTCGTACCTCGTCGGGGTACGGGGACGCGGTACTCCGGCTGACCAAGGTGGGGAGGTCTCCGGGGGGAGACACAGACCGGGGGAACACGTATGACCATTCAGGATTCGCACTGGCAGGCCGCCGTCTCACCGACCACTGAGGGGCATGGCGTTCCGGGCGCGCATCTGAGTACGGACGGCAACGGCCGGACGGGACCGGGCGGGGCCGGTCGCTCGGCGCCGCTCCGGGTGGACGCGCAGCGGAATCTCGAGCATGTGCTGAGGGCCGCGCGTGAAGTCTTCGGCGAGCTCGGATACGGGGCGCCGATGGAAGATGTGGCGCGTCGGGCCAGAGTAGGCGTGGGGACGGTGTACCGCCGTTTTCCCAGTAAGGACGTCCTCGTACGGCGAATAGCCGAGGAGGAGACCTCCAGGCTGACCGAGCAGGCACGGACGGCGCTGGGACAGGAGGAGGAGCCGTGGTCGGCCCTCTCCCGGTTCCTGCGGACGTCGGTGGCGTCGGGCGCGGGGCGGCTGCTGCCGCCTCAGGTGCTGAGGGTCCAGGTGGATCCGGCCGACGAGGTGACCGCGGTCGCGGCTGCGGCCGGGGCAGTCGTCGACGGCCGGGAGCAGACCCGGGTGCCTCAGCAGCGCGCGGTCGCCGCGGGTTCGGCGGAGGGCGGCACTTCCGGTGCTGCCGGTCCGGGCGGGACACGGGTCGTGGAGCAGCGTTCTGCGGCTTCCGGCCACGCCTCGGCGGGCTATGCCGGGTACGGAGCTGAGGATCCGGCCACGGTGGATCTGCTGGAGGTCGTGGGGCAGTTGGTCGACCGGGCGCGGGAGGCGGGTGAGCTGCGCGGTGATGTCACCGTCGCGGACGTCCTGCTGGTGATCGCGACGGCGGCGCCCGCACTGCCTGATCCGGCGCAGCAGGCGGCGGCTTCGGCCCGGCTGCTGGACATTCTGCTGGAGGGCCTGCGGCCCCGGTGACGGGCCCGTTCGTCCGTCGGTGACACCGCGGCCCGGGTGACGGGCCGCGGTGTGAGGGCCGCGACAGCGGTTCGGTGTGCCCTGCGGACCCCGTGCGTGCCGGTGGTGGCGGTACGGGGTTCGGCAGTGGTGGAGAGGTGGACGAGTACGGCCACACAGATTAGTTGAGGCATTCACCAAATTCCCGGGGCTAGGGCCTGTCTGACGGATCAGGCTGGGATAGTGAGCGGGGTCTGGTGCCGTGGATCGCAAGGCGGAGGATTGAGCCACTGCGGAGCATTGGTGATTGACGACAACGCGGCGAGGCGCGGTGCCAGGGCACGCGAGCCCCAGCAAGATCCGTCAGACAGGCCCTAGGGCACGGTTTCGACAGGACTCCCCGGATGAGTGGTTGGCTCGGACTGGGGTCCGTAGCCGCCGATGCCGTGTGGCACGCTGGCCCGGTGTTCGGGCTGAGCGTGCTGACGGGAGCGTCCGCGATGAACGAGGGCATCCTCGATGAGCGGTGACGGGCGGGACGAAGCACCCGGTGCCGCGGACGACGCGGAGGGCGGCGGCGTGATGCCCCCGCGGCGGGGACCCGGGCGGTTCCCGGGGCAGGGCGCGGGTCGGGGACCGGGGCATCCGCCGTCAGGACATCTGTCGGGCCAGGTGCCGGGACGGGCGTCCGGTGAGGCTTCGGACGGGGCGTCGGCGCAGGTGCCCGGGCAGGGCCCGGGTCAGGAACAGCTACCGGAACAGCCGGAACAGGAACCGCCCCGGCACGGCTCGGGGCGGCCGGAGCAGGAGCGGCCCGAGGTGCCGGGACAAGGGGGGCCCGGCGGGGTACGGCCCGGGGGCGCCAGGGGCGGACCCTCTGGTGCGCCGGGGCATTCGGTGCCCGCGCAGGGCACCAGTGGTGTCAGGGCCGACGACGCGGAGGACCCGGGCTGGGCGGACACCGTTCCGGGGACACCGGGCGTCGGCGGAGCCACTCGTACGGGTGGTTCCGGAGCGGGCGCGGGTGGTGAGAACCCCGCGGTGCCGCCGCAGCGCGAAGGCGGGGCGCACGGTTCCGTACTGCCGCCGCCCCGGGAGTCTCCGCCGTCCGACGCGGATCTGATCGCGCGGATGCGGGGCGGGGACGACGGGGCGTACGAGGAGCTGTTCCGGCGGCACTCGGAGGCGGTGCGCCGTTACGCCCGCAGCTGCTGCCGCGACTCGCACACCGCGGACGATCTGACGGCGGAGGTGTTCGCCAGGACCCTCCAGGCGGTGCGGTCGGGGGCGGGCCCCGAACACGCCGTACGCGCCTATCTGATGACCACGATCCGGCGGGTGGCCGCGACGTGGACGCAGAGCGCGAAGCGGGAGCAGCTGGTCGAGGACTTCGCGCTGTTCGCCGCGGAGGCCGCGCGGAGCACGGAGACGCCCGCCGCGGGGACGACCGATCTGGGGGCGGACGTCCGGGCCATGCACGAGGCCGAACGGTCCCTCGCCATGCAGGCGTTCCGGTCGCTGCCGGAGCGCTGGCAGGCCGTGCTGTGGCACACCACCGTCGAGGAGGAGTCGCCGAGCGATGTGGCGCCGCTGTTCGGCCTGACCGCGAACGCGACGGCCGTCCTGGCCAGCCGGGCCCGGGAGGGCCTCAAGCAGGCGTATCTCCAGGCGCATGTCAGTACGGCGCTGACCTCCGGCGGGGACTGCGCACAGCATGCCGACCGACTGGGCGCGTACGCCCGCGGCGGGCTGCGGATGCGGGCCGAGCGGGGGTTGCGCAAGCATCTGGAGGAGTGCGCGAAGTGCCGGCTCGCCGTCGGTGAGCTGAAGCACGTCAACGCCGGGATCCCGGCGCTGCTGCCGATCGCGGTCATCGGCTGGTTCGCCGCGGGCTACTCCCTCAAGGCGGCGGGTGTCGTGGCGGGGGGCGCGGTCGGGGCGGCCGGAGCGGGAGCCGCCGCCGCGGCGACCGGGTCGGGCGGAGGGGCCGCGGGAGCTGCCGGGGGCGCGGCGGCCTCGGAGGGGCTCGGCGCCCCCGCCAAGGTGGGGATCGGCGCTGCGCTCGCCGTCGCCGCCGCCGCGGGCCTGGTGTGGGCCTTCTCCGGCGACCCCGAGCCCGCGAAACCCGTGGCCAAGCCGACGGTGGCCCGGTCCGTGACACCCGTACCGCAGGATCCGAAGCCGCCGCGGCCGTCGCCGAAGCCGGTGGCCCCGAAGCCGAAACCGCCCGCGCCGGTGGCCCGCGCCGTACCGAAGCCGCCGCCGGTTGTGCCGCGGCCGCCGAGGGCGACTCCGGCACCCAAGCCGAAGCCGGTGGCCCCGAAGCCGAAACCGACGCCGAAACCGCCGGAGCCGCGGCCCAAGCCCACGCCGAAGCCGCCGGCCGCGCCGCGCGAATACCAGGTCAACCGGCTCGCGTACAGCGTCTTCGGCGACGGCACCGGGCCGGAGGTCCGGGTGGGCGAGAGCAGCTGGCTCTGGCAGCGGTGGGGGCTGCGGATCGGTGGGGAGCGGTACGCCCACGGGGTGACCGTGCGGGCCAGGTCCTCCGTCACGATCGACCTCAACCGGGCGTGTACGGCCTACGAGGCGAAGGCGGGCGTCGACGATCTGACCCTGGGGCAGGGGGCGATGAGGTTCTCCGTGTACGGGGACGGCACGCTCCTGTGGCGTTCCGCCGAGGTGAAGCGGGAGGAGGACGCGGTGTCGGTACGGGTCTCCCTGGCAGGGCGCAAGACGCTGCGGCTGGTGGTGGAGCCGGGCTCGCCACGGGACTCCATGGCGCTGGGCAGCTGGGCCGACGCCAAGGTGTTGTGCGCCTGACCCTTGCGTGCCGCCCCGAGCGCCTCGGCTACTCGTGGCCTGAGCCGGGACCGGACGCGTCCGGCGTCCACAGGTGCTCTTCGGCCCACAAGGCCGGTGGTGGGCTTGTCGCGCAGTTCCCCGCGCCCCTAAAAAACATCTCCGGGTGGCTGAGCGGCGCATGTTCGTATGTGTGAGGAGGGGGGTTTCGGGGTTGCCCCCGCAGCCGTCGGCGGTGTGCAGCGGTGACCGCTGCCAAGGGCCCGAGTTCCGCCGATGGCGAGGAGGCAACCCCGGAGACGCCCGACCAACCCGCGCACAGCAAGGACCCGCAGGGTCCAGAGCAGCGGTCTGCCGACAAGACACCCCGGGGCGTCCGGCGGGATCAGGGCGACGGTGTCACCAGGCCCTTGTCGTAGGCCAGGATCACCAGGTGGATGCGGTCGCGGGCCGGGAGTTTGGTGAGGAGGCGGCTGACGTGGGCCTTCGCCGTGGCCGGGGTGATGAACAGCTCCTTCGCGATCTCCGCGTTAGACAGGCCCCGGCCCACCAGGGTCAGTACCTCCCGTTCCCGGTCCGTGATGCCCTCGACCACGCCCCGGGGCACCGACGGCCCCGGCGCCGCCGGTCTCGCCGCGAACTCCTCGATCAGGCGCCGCGTCACGCTCGGTGCGATCAGGGCCTCGCCCGCCGCGACCACCCGGATCGCGGCCAGGATGTCGTCCATGTCCATGTCCTTGACGAGGAAGCCGCTCGCGCCCGCGCGCAACGCGCCGTACACGTACTCGTCGTCGTCGAAGGTCGTCAGGACCAGGACGTGAGCACCACCGCCGCCCCCGGTGATCAGGCGCGTCGCGTCGATGCCGTTCATGCCCGGCATCCGGATGTCCATGACGACCACGTCGGGGCGGAGTTCCCCGGTGAGCCGGACCGCCTCGTCGCCCGTACCGGCCTCGCCGACGATCCGCAGGTCGGGGTGGTCGGCGGCGAGGACGCGGAGGCCGGCGCGGACCAGGGGCTGGTCGTCGACGAGGAGGATGCGTACGGGATCGGGCGCGGTCATCCGCGTACCACCGGCTCCGCCGGGACCGGCAGCGCCGCCGTCACCCGGAAGCCGCCGCCTTCGCGCGGGCCCGCGGTGAACCGCCCGTGGAGGAGGGCGGCGCGCTCCCGCATCCCGGTGATGCCGTAACCCGTACCCGTACCCGTACCGGTACCCATCGCGCCCCGCCCGTCGTCGGTGATCTCGACGGCGAGTTCGCAGGACCGGTAGTCGATGACGACCCGGCAGGTGTCGGTGCCCGCGTGGCGCACCACGTTGGTGATCCCCTCCTGGATGATGCGGAAGGCGGAGAGTTCGACGTCCGCCGGCAGTTCGCGGCGGTCGCCGCGCCAGTCGACGTCGACGCGGACACCGCCGTCGCGGGTGGCCGCCGCCAGCCGGTCGATGTCGGCGAGTCCGGGCGCGGCGGTCAGCGGTACGCCTTCGGGGTCGGCCTCGCGCAGGGCGCCCAGCATGCGCCGGAGCCCGGCGAGGGTGTCGCGGCTGGTGGTCTCGATGGCGGCGAGCGCGTTACGGGCCTCGGCCGGCTGGGTCTCGATGACGCGGCGGCCCGTACCGGCCTGGATGGCGATGATGCCGATGCTGTGGGCGACCATGTCGTGGAGTTCGCGGGCGATCCGGAGCCGCTCGGCGGTGACGGCCGCGACCGCTTCCTGCGCCCGTACCGTCTCGGTGTGTTCCCGGCGCTGGCCCACCATCCGCCCCGTGGTCCAGGCGAGGGCGAGCAGCAGGCCGAGGAGGAGCAGGTTGGAGACGACGATCTCCGTACCGGTTCCCTGGTGGAGGGCGACGGCGGCGATCTGGACGGCGAAGGCGGCGGCCGCGGCGGTGATCGAGGTGCGGCGGGGCCGGACGGCCGCGATGTAGCCGACGACGACGTCGACCAGCAGCGCCTGGAGATAGCCGAACTCCGATACCGGGCCCGCCGACGGGACGACGACGGGGACGCCGTGTGCCGGGAACACCCCGGTCGGCGTCCTCGTGGTGGCCGTCGCCATCGCCGTGTACGCCCCGGCGAGCATCAGCCCGAGGACGGCCGTCGGGTGTCGCCGCAGCAAGGGCAGGGGCAGCAGGGCGAGCAGGAGGGGCGGCAGCAGCCGCATGCCTGTCAGTTCGCGTTCACCGACCACGACGACGTACAGGAGTACGGGGTACGCCAGGGCGCCCGCCCAGCTCAGGACCGCCCCGGGAGAGGGCAGTGGGCGCGGTGGGCGGCCGGTCCGGGAGGGGGGTGGGGCGCTCATGTCCGGATCATAGGGACGGCCCGGCGGTGGGTCATCGGGCTCCGGGCTTACGCCCGCGGGCTACCGTCGCCGGGCGTACGCCTGCGGGCCAGCGTCGACGCCGCCGGTTGTGGCCCGGGGGCCGATGCCGTACGAGCCCCCGGCGCGGGAGCGTTGCGGCGTGATCGAAGTCAATGAACTCACGAAGCGGTACGGGAAGAAGACCGCCGTCGACGGGCTGAGCTTCACCGTCGGGCCGGGCCGGGTCACCGGTTTCCTCGGCCCCAACGGCGCGGGTAAGTCCACGACCCTGCGGCTGATCCTGGGCCTGAACGCGCCCACCGGCGGGTCCGTGACCGTCGGCGGGCTGCCGTTCCGGGCCAGGCCGCGCGGGCTGCGGTTCGCCGGTGGTCTGCTCGACGCGCACGACGTCCACGGGGGCCGCACCGCGCGGGCCCATCTCGCGGCGCTGGCGTACGGCAACGGGCTGCCGCCGCGCCGGGTCGGGGAGGTGCTGGCGGAGGTGGGGCTCGAACAGGCGGCCCGTCGTCGGGTCGGCGGCTTCTCCCTGGGGATGAAGCAGCGGTTGGGGATCGCGGCGGCGCTGCTCGGCGATCCGCCGGTGCTGCTCTTCGACGAACCGCTGAACGGGCTCGACCCGGACGGGGTGCTGTGGGTGCGGAGCCTGTTCCGGCGGCTCGCGGACGAGGGCCGTACGGTTCTGGTCTCCAGTCATCTGATGCGCGAGATGGAGCAGACGGCCGACGATCTGGTCGTCATCGGCCGGGGTCGGCTGATCGCGGCGGAGGGTCTGGTGGAGTTCGCCGCGCGGGGGCGGCGGCGGAGCGTGCTGGTCCGTACGGACGATGTCACCGCCCTGACGGCCGCCGTCCGTGCCGAGGGCGGGGAGATAGCGCCCCAGGGCGACGGCCGGTGTTCGGTGACCGGTCTCGACGCCCGGCGGATCGCCGAGCTGGCGGCCCGGGGCGGGTTGCTGCTGTCCGAACTCACGACCGCTTCGGCGTCGCTGGAGGAAGCGTTCATGGAGATCACGGCGGAGAGCGTCGAGTACGGGTCGGGGGCCGGGCGATGAGCGTGGCACAGGAGGAAGGGACCGTGCGGGGGTACGTCTCCGGGGTCGGGGGCCGGGTCCGGTTCCGGGATCTGCTGCGCGCCGAGTGGCTCAAGCTGTGGTCGCTGCGGTCGACGTACGCGGTCCTCGGTATCGGGGCGGCCGTCGTCGTGGGGATCAACGTCAACTCGGCCCGGTCGAACGAGGACCGGCTCTCGCGGCCGAGTGCGCCGCCGCCCGGGATGCCGGACCGGCCGGTGGACGAGCAGTTCCTGTTCGATCCGCTGTGGACGGCGTTCACCTCCCCGGCCTGGCAGATCCTGATGGTCCTGGCGGCGGCCCTGGGCGCGATGGCGCTCGCCGGGGAGTACGGGAGCGGGCTGATCCGTACGACCTTCGCGGCGATGCCGGCCCGGCGGTCGGTGGCGGCGGCGAAGACGGTGGTCGTGGTGGCCGTGGCGTTCGTCCTGGGGACGGTGGTCGCGGGGGTGTCGTTCGGGGTGACACAGGCGATCCTGCGCGAGCACCACGGGCTGTCGATCACGGATCCCGGCGCGTTCCGGGCGGTCGCGGCGTCGGCGCTGCTGGCGCCGGTGTGCGCGCTGGTGGGTCTTGCGACGGCCGTGGTGGTCCGGCACGCGGCGGGGAGTGTGGGCGCGGTCGTCGGGGTGCTGGTCCTGGCGCCTGCCCTGTTCAACGGGGAGACGTACCGCTGGGTGAAGGAGATCGGGAACGCGATGCCGGTCAACGCCTGGCAGAAGCTGATCCAGAACCCGGAGCGCCACCACGGCACGCCCAAGTATCCGGTGACGGTGACGGAGGCGTGGGTGACGTTCGGGGCATGGGCCCTGGTGGCGGTGGTGCTGGTGGTCTGGCTTGTGGACCGGCGGGATGTGTAGAGCGCCGGTGGGCGCACCGGTGGGCTGTGTAGAGCGCGCGGGCGCGCCGGACGGCTACGACGGGCGCTACGACCGGAGCGACTGCCTCCGCGGTACTCCCGTCGAGACCGCCCGCGCCCTCGGTGCCGCCGAGCCCGTCCAGCAGGTGCCGCGGCGGGAGAGCAGCCTGCGCAGCCACAGTTCGGTGGAGACCAGGTCGGCCAGCCCGTCCAGCGGCATCGGTTCGCCGTCCGCCGCCGCACGCAGCGCCTTGCGGACGACCCGGGCCTCGATGAGACCCGCGTCGGCGAGCAGGGGGGCGTCGAAGAGGGCGAGGAGGGTGGGGAGGGCGGCGCGCAGGCCCCGGTGCGCGGTGGTGACGGGGAAGGTGAGGGGCGCGGCTCCCCAGCCGGACGGCAGGTCGTGGACGCCGGCGCCCGCGAGGACCGTACGGAGGATGTCGGCGCGGGCCCCGGGCCGTACCCGGAGGGACTCCGGCAGGTCGCGGCAGGCGCGGACGACCTGGTTGTCGAGGAAGGGCGCGTGCACCCGCTGGCTGCGTACCTCCGCGGCCTGTTCGAGGACGCGCTGGTCGAAGGCGTACCGGGCGAGGGCGGCGCGGGCGCGGGCCTCCCCGGGGCGCTGGACGGTGACGGGGCGGGTGGCGATCCCGGTGAGCCGTACGGCAACGTCCGCGAGGGCCTCGCCGGTGAGCCAGCGCGCGGCGGGGCCGGGCCGGGACCAGGTGAGCGCGGCCAGGGACGCGTCGAGGGGGCCGAAGCCGGGGGCGCGTTCGCCGCGGTTGGCGGCGAGCAGGACGTCGGCGGCGGTCTCCAGTCCGGCGCGGTAGGGCGTACGGGCGAGGCGGCGCGCGGCCCGGTAGACGGTGAGGGGGACGAAGAGGGACTGCGGCGACGGGCCTTCGGCGCGGGCGAGCGCCGTCACGGGCCGCAGGAGGTGGCGTCGTCTTCGGTCGATGAGGAGGTCGGCGAGGCGGGCGGGGTGCGCGTCGAGTACCTGGCGGGCGCCCGCGCCGGTGATGTGGTCGGCGCTGCCGGACGCGAGGCGGACGCGGTGGCGTTCGGCGGTGACCAGGCAGGGCGCGGGTTCGTCGGTGAGGGGCCCGTTCTCCAGGTTGGCGTACGGCAGGCCCTCGGGGCCCGCGGCGACGACGACCTGGTGGAGGCGGGGGTCGGCGGCGATGGCGCGGGCGCGTTCGAGTTCGGGTTCGAGGCCGGGTTCGGTGAGGTCGTTGAAGGTGGTGGCGAGGAGGCGTTCACCGGCGGCGGTGGCGCCGTGTCCCGTGATGGTGCCGGGGCGGCCGGGAAGGCCGGCGGCGAGCAGGGCGAGGGTGGCGGAGGCGCTGCCTCCGGAGAGGTCGGCGCCGATGCCGGGGGCGGGCGCGCCGCGCCGGGCACGCCGGTCGGCGGGGCCCATGCCGGGGACGGGCCCGGGGTCGGGGGGCGCGGTCTCGGGGGCGTGGCGGGGGGCGGTGAGCCGGGCCCGTACGGCTTCGACGAGGGCTTCGCGTACGCCGTCGACGGCCTGGTCGGCCGCCATCTGGGGGCCGGAGACTGCGAGGGACGCGACGGGTTCGTAGCCGGTGATCTCGCGGGAGCCCTCGCGCAGGATGAGGGCGTGACCCGGCGGGATGCGTTTGACGCCGTCGTACGGGGTGGCGTCGCGCAGGGCCTCGGGGGTCTCGGGGCAGGCGAGCAGGGCGGCGAGATAGCCGATGTCGAGCTGGGCCTCGATGAGGTCGGCGAGGGGGAGCGCGGCGGTGGCGTACGCGGTGCCGTTGGCCCAGGGGGTGTGGAAGACGGGCCGGGCGCCCGCGAGGTCGCCGACGACGGTGATCCGCCGCCCGGCCCTGACGACGGCGGTGTAGCTGCCGGGCCAGGCGGTGAGATGGCGCAGGGCGCCGCCGCGGGCGGAGAGGAGTCCGGCGCGGAGTTCGGCGTCGGAGGCGGCGCAGCAGCCGAGGACGGCCATCTTGGTGAAGTCGTCGACGGAGACGACGCGTACCTCGTCGGGGCGCCAGTCGCCGACGGCCCACAGGGGGTCGGGGTCGCCCCAGAGCAGTTGGGAGCCGACGGGGTGGACCGTGCGGCCCTCGTCGGCGGCACCGACGGCCCCGGCCGTCCCGAAGTTCGCGGCGATACTGCTCCAGCCCACCAACCACCGCATCGCCGTTTCGCCTCCACAGGCTGTGGACAACCGGGCCGCGGCCCGGGCCGTTCGGGAACATGCTGCCACGTGGAAGACGCGGAGGACCGGCCCCGGGTCGCACACGCAAAAGGCCAAAGCACCCCCGGGCGGCCCGTTTTGGCGGTGTGTCACGGGCCCGGGAAAAAATCACGCCACGCGCAAATAGGGAGGAAACGCATGACAAGGACAGTCGATTTTCGGCCATTCTCATGAAATCGGCGGACCCGGCAACCGGGCACGGAGAGCTTCCGGACCGGTAGGAGCCAGTCCGCTTCCGGGGTCGCCCGTCACGAATTCTGCACCTTCCCGCGCCCCGCGCGCGGCCGTCGCCCGCGCCCGCCGCGCGGGTCCGACCTATCCGTGCCGGGCTCCGGGCCTGGCTCCGGGCCTGCGGTCACGATGCCGGGCGGGTGTTCGGCGGGGTGCCGGTGGGGTTCTCGGGGTTTCTCGGGGGGGGGGGGGGGGCGGTCTCTTATAAACAAAACCCAGCCCACCATACGTTCGTCTATCGCGTTTTGCGGGTTGTGGTTGTAAAATGGG
>NZ_JBHYZV010000120.1:0-16642 GCF_042753905.1 Streptomyces sp. NPDC059248
CCCCCGCGACACCGGAGTGTCGCGGGGGACGCGTCGCCCCCTCGGGGGCGGGTGGTTCAGAGGTTGACGCCGTGGCCGCGCAGATGGGCGACGGGGTCGATGTCGGAGCCGTAGCCCGGTCCGGTCCTGACCTCCAGGTGCAGATGCGGGCCGCTGGAGTTGCCGGTGGAGCCGGCGAGGCCGATCTGGTCGCCGCCGCCGACGGTCTGGCCCGCGGAGACGGAGAGGGAGGAGAGATGGGCGTACTGCGAGTAGGTGCCGTCCGTGTGCTGGATGACGACCTCGTTGCCGTACGCGCCCGCCCAGCCGGCGGAGACGACGGTGCCGGGGCCGATGGACTTGATGCTCGTCCCGGTGGGCACCGCGAAGTCGACACCGGTGTGGTAGCCGCTGGACCACATGGCACCGGAGGCGCGGTACGGGGTGGAGACCGCGCCGTCGACCGGGGCGGACCAGCCGCCGGCGGCCTCGGCGGGCGCGGGCTCGGCCGCGGCGGGCGAGGCGGGGGCCTCGGCGGCCGGGGCCGCCTTCTTCGCCGGGGCGGGCTCGGCGGCGGGCGCCGGGGCCTCGGCGCGGGCGGTGTCACGGGACGCGCGCTCGGCGCCCTCGCTCTTCGCCTGCGGCTTCTCACCCTGCGGCTTCTCACCCTGCGACGCGCCGCGGGCGTCGCCCGCGCCGTCGAGGGTGAGCTTCAGACCGGGGTGGATCAGGGACGGGTCGCCGCCGACCGCCTCGCGGTTGTCGGCGTACAGCTGCTGCCAGCCGCCCTCGACGGCGTGCTCGGACGCGATCTTGGACAGATGGTCACCGGCGACGACGACATACGTCGTGGCTCCGGCGGCCTTGTCGGCGGCGGCCGGGGCGGCGGGGGCGGACGCGGCGACGGCGGCCGGGGCGGGCCGCTCGGCGGCGTGCGCGCCGGTGGCTCCGATCAGGGGCAGGGCGATGGCCGCCCCGCCGGTACCGGCGGCGACGATGCCGCGTGCGATGGCCTTCGAACGGGGACGGCGGTGCTTACCCTGTGCGGGCATGGCGCGATTCCTCTCCGGCGCCTGCGAGGTGAGCTGTCGGGTTCGGGCTGGAGATGCCCGGCCGCGCCGTGAGGCGCGGCTTCACCCCGAGCCGTCCGGTCGCCCGGATCGGCGTACTACCTGGGTCCCCCGCTCCTGCCACGTGGTTCGGGTGAAGGAAAGTCCGGACGGCGGCAGGATTCGGCGGTCCGACCGGAGTGCGGCGACCGTAAACCGGCCAGAACGACAGGAACAAGCCAAGGGACACAGGGATGGCCGGGGTCGATCTTGCGGGCCCGCCGGGCGCGGTCACCCTCCGTGGAGGTCGCGGATCAACTCCCCGCCGCCGGGGGCGCCGACCCTCACCGCCCCCGCCACACAACGTCACGATTGTGATCCCGCTCATGACGGGCGACCATCTCCGCCTGAGGCAGGGCATGTTCGACTAAGGCCCTATTGGGCATTAATACGGACAGAACCCTACGATCCTCCGGTGACTCCGCGGCACTTTCCGCCCCGCCCGCGATCGTGTCCGACAAGATGATTGCCCGAGGAATCGATGTCGTATCGTCGGGTTCACGCCACCGTCGGCGACCGGGCCGGCGGCAGTGACGCCCCCAGGGAGCCCTCAGTGACGCAGCAGGTGCCGCAGGTTCCGTCCACCGAGCCCGAGCTGGCCGGGATCCGCAACTTCCGCGATGTCGGCGGACTGCCGGCCGCCGACGGTCGTACGGTGCGCTCCGGACGGCTCTACCGCAGCGGACATCTGGCCCATGCCACCGAGAGCGACACCGCGTTCCTCACCGGTCTCGGACTGCACACGATCTTCGACTTCCGCAACGCGGCCGATATCCGGCTCGAAGGTCCCGACGTGACCCTGCCGGGCGTACGGAACCTCAATCTGCCGCTGAGCGACCCGGCCGACGGCGCGGAGTTCTGGCAGGTGGTCAACCGCGGCGACCTGGCGCAGCTGCGGTCCATGCTGGCGGACGGCAAGGCGGCCGGCCGGATGGTGGACTCGTACCGGATGATCGTCGCCGGACGGACCGCCGAGCACGGCCGGGTGCTGCGCGCGCTCGCCGAGGACAGCGTCCCGGCCCTGATGCACTGCGCGGCGGGCAAGGACCGGGCCGGTCTGTCCGTGGCGGTGGCGCTGCTGGCGGTCGGGGTGGAGCGGGAGGCGATCGAGGCGGACTATCTGAAGTCCAACGATCCGCACCGCCGCTATCTGGTCCGGCGGGCCGACGACGCGCCCGCCGGGCTCACCGGCGAGGTCATGGAGCTGCTCAGCCCGCTGTTCGACGCGCGCTCGTCCTATCTGCACGCCGCTTTCGACACCATCGACGCGACCTGGGGCGGCACCGAGGGCTATCTGTCCCAGGGGCTCGGGCTGACCCCGGCGACCCGGGACCGGCTGCGGGAGCGCCTGCTCACGACGGCCTGAGCCGCGGTACGGGGCCGGGGGCGCGGCGGCCGGACCGTGCCCCGGCCGCGCGGAACCCCGGAAGAGGCCTGACGGACCCCGGAAGAGCCGCGCGGAACCCTGGAAGCGCCGTCTACTTCGCGCCGACCTCGAAGAGGAGATAGAGGAAGCCCGCGAAGACGTGTCCCGCGACGAGGTAGGCGAAGAGGCGGATCCAGATCCCCTTGGGGAACTTCCCCTCCTCGTTCTTCACCCGGGCGGGCTTGTCGCCCGCGGTGGGGTTCTCGACCATGACGGCCTCAGCTTTCTCCGGCCCGGGGGCCGGGTCTTTTCCCGGCGGAGCCGGGTGGGGTTCCCGCCCGGTCGCCGGGACCTGGCGGGGACTGCTCGGACGGGCGGTCGTCCGGGGCCGGGCGGCGGCGGGGCCGGGCCGGCGGCGGGGACCGTCAGAAGTGCGGATGGAAGATGTCGGGGCTCTGGAGCAGGGTGTGGACGAAGATCATCTCCGCCCCGTCCCGGGTCGCCGCGGTGATCCGGTGCGGGGTGAGGGAGTCGTAGTGCGCGCTGTCCCCGGGCCCCAGCTCGTGCACGGTGTCGCCGAGCGCGAGCCGTACCCGGCCGTCGAGCACGTACAGCCACTCCTCGCCCGGATGCTGGCGGACCAGCTCGCCCTGGGCGCCGTAGGGCACGATGAGACGGAGCGACTGCATGGCCCGGCCGGGGCTGCCGACCTGGTGGTACGTCCACCCGTCGGCCTGCGACGGCTCCCGGCTCCCGGCCCGGATGACCGGGTCGTGCTCGGGCGCGGACTCGCCGAGCAGCTCGGAGACTGTCGTACCGTAGATCCTGGCGAGACCCAGCAGCATCGGCAGCGACGGCTGGCGGCGTCCGGTCTCCAGTCGGGAGAGATGCGCGGGCGACAGTCCGGCGCGATGGGCGGCGGCCTCCAGCGTCAGTCCGCGGCGGCGGCGCAGATCGCGCAGCCTGGGAGCCACGTCGGGGAGCGCCTCCGGCGCGTCCGGCCCGCGGGGCGCCGTGGATCGGGGGTCCGGGGGGTGGCCCCCGGGAGGACTCTGCATAGGTCCATTGCGCCAGGAAAATGCCTCTGAGGCAAGTTTCTTGCCCCAGAGGCAAAAACTTCTCGATCGTACCGTCTCAGCGATGTGCCATGGCCTGCTTGACCAGGGTTTTCCCGAAGTCCCACAGCAGTCCGCCACCGTTGTGCGCCTCGTCCATGACCGCCGTGAAGGCGGTGACGAAGCGGTCGACCTCGGCCTCGCCGATGGTCAGCGGCGGGATCAGCTTGATCACTTCCAGATGGTCGCCGGAGACCTGGGTGAGGATCCGGTGCCGGTGGAGCAGCGGTACCACCACCATCTGGGCGAAGAGCCCCTTGCGGGCCGCCTGCAGCATGGTCCAGCGGGTCCGCAGGGCCAGTGACGAGGGGCGGCCGAACTCGATTCCGGTCATCAGCCCCCGGCCGCGTACCTCCGACAGGAACTCGTACCGGTCCACCAGCGCGTTCAGCCGGGCGCGCAGCAGATCGCCGGTGACCCGCGCCCGTGCCACCAGGTCCTCGTCCTCGACAACCGACAGGACGGCGAGCCCGGCGGCCATGGCCTGGGCGTTGGAGCCGAAGCTGGCGGAGTGCACCAGCACCCGGTCCATGGACGAGTAGACCTTCTGGAAGATCCAGTCCTTGCCGAGGGTGGCGCCGACGGGGACGTAACCGCCGGAGAGCGCCTTGGCGACACAGACGAGGTCCGGTTCGACGCCGGGCTCGTGCTGGTAGGCGTAGAAGTCGCCGGTACGGCCGAGGCCGGTCTGCACCTCGTCGGCGATCAGCAGCGCCTTGTGCCGGTGGAGGAGGTCCCCGGCCGCCGCCAGGTAGCCGGGCGGCGCCTCGTACACCCCCTTGCCCTGGATCGGCTCCACGACCAG
Source organism: Streptomyces sp. NPDC059248 (assembly GCF_042753905.1). Taxonomy (NCBI): domain Bacteria; kingdom Bacillati; phylum Actinomycetota; class Actinomycetes; order Kitasatosporales; family Streptomycetaceae; genus Streptomyces; species Streptomyces sp. NPDC059248. Next base: position 4,375 of record NZ_JBHYZV010000120.1, read on the forward strand.
GGCCGCCACATCGCCGCGCCGCAGCTCCCGCTCCAGCGCGCCGAGGTCGCCGAGGGCGACGGCGGTATCGGGGAGGAGGGGCGCGAAGCCGTCCCGGAAGCCGGCTTCGCCGTTGACGGAGAGGGAGCCGGTGGTCAGCCCGTGGAAGGCGTGGGCGCAGTAGATCACCCTGGGCCGGCCGGTGGCGTACCGGGCGAACTTCAGCGCCGTCTCCACGGCCTCCGTACCGCTGTTGGAGAAGAACACCCGGTCCAGATGGGGGCTGTACGCGAGCAGCCGCTCGGCCAGCAGTCCCGGCAGCGGCTGGCAGTCGAACCGGGTGAGGTCGGCCAGGTCCGCGTCGAGTACGTCGTGCAGGGCCTTGCGGACGACGGGGTGGTGGCGGCCGAGGCCCATCACACCGAAGCCCGCGAGCATATCGAGGTAGTCGTTGCCGTCCTCGTCCCAGAAGTAGGCGCCTTCGGCGCGCTCGTAGACCCGGTCGAAACCGATGGTGCGGAGCATCCGGGGCAGTTGGTGGTTGAGATGGCGGGTGTGCAGGTCGTACCGCTCGCCGCCGCGTTCGGCGAGCAGCCGGTTCAGGTCGAAGCCGCCATCCGGCGGCGGCTGGATCATGTTCCTCGGTTCTCCTTGACTGCCGGTGCGGCGCCGATGCGTCCGGCGACGGGGGGACGGGCCGACCGGCCGTCGGGCCCGTCGTCACCCCGTGCGCCGGGCCCCGGGCGGGGCCGGACGGTCGTGCGGCCGTACGGTCAGCCGCGGTTGCCCGAGACGGTCTCCCGGGCCGCCCTGAGCGACTCCTTGAGGGAGCCCATGGTGGCCAGGACGGCGGTCGGTTCGTAGCCGCAGTGCGCCATGCAGTTGGCGCACCGCGGGTCCTTGCCCCGTCCGTACTTCTCCCAGTCGGTCTCCTCCACCAGCTGGCGGTAGCTGGGGACGTAGCCGTCGCTCATCAGATAGCAGGGCCGCTGCCAGCCGAAGAGGGAGTAGTTGGGGATCGCCCAGGCGGTGCAGGGGAAGTCCGCCTTGCCTTCGAGGAAGTCGAGGAAGAGCGGGGAGTGGTTGAGCCGCCAGCGGGCGCGGTTGCCGCCGGAGAACGCCTTGCGGAACAGCTCCCTGGTCTGTTCGACGCCGAGGAAGTGCTCCTGGTCGGGTGCCTTCTCGTAGGCGTACGCCGGGGAGATCATCATCTCGTCGACCCGGAGGTCGTCATTGAGGTAGTTCAGCACCTCGATGATGGTCTGGGGGGTGTCCGTGTTGAAGAACGTGGAGTTGGTGGTGACCCGGAAGCCGCGCGCCTTGGCGTCCTTGATCGCCGCCACGGCCTCGTCGAACACCCCCTCCTTGGCCACGGACTCGTCATGGCGTTCGCGCAGTCCGTCGATGTGGACGGCGAAGGCGAAGTACCGGGAGGGGGTGAACTTCTCGATCTTCTTCCGCAGCAGCACGGCGTTGGTGCAGAGGAAGACGTACTTCCGCCGGGCCACCAGCTGCCGGACGATCTCGTCGATCTGCGGATGCATCAAGGGCTCGCCGCCCGCGATGGAGACCATCGGGGCGCCGGACTCCAGGACCGCTCCGACGGCCTGGGCGACCGGCATCCGCTGCTTGAGCACCCCGGCCGGGTGCTGGATCTTACCGCACCCCTCGCACTTCAGATTGCAGGCGTACAGCGGTTCCAACTCGACGATGAGGGGGAACTTCTCCCGTCGGCGGAGCTTCTGTTCGAAGAGATATGTTCCGACCCTGATGGACTGACGGAGCGGCATGGCCATCTGGCTCACCTCCTGGGGAGCGGCGAAGAACGGTGCCATTCATGAAAAGCGGGAAGCACGGCACGAAGAACACGGATGGCTGATATTCCACCGCGTACCGTGCCAATACGGACTAGTTCATGCTCCGGGGCGTCCACGACCACCCGGACGGCGGCAACCGGACGGGGCCCGGCCGCCAGCGCCCCGCGCAGGGTCGCCGCCGACTCCATGTCGACGGCGATCGCGCCCGTGGCCCGCAGCTCGGCCCGCTCGGGACCCCGTACGACATGGTCGGAGCCGGTCAGCGGGCCGGTGTGCACCCGGCGTCCGGGCAGCGCCCGGGAGACGGCGGCGGCCAGCAGCGCGGTATCCGTACAGGGCGTCACCGCCCCGCCGATCCGGGTCTCGTCGGCGATGACCAGATCCCCCGGGTGCATCCCGGGGGCGAGCCCGGCACAGAATCCGGACGCCACCACAGCGGCGTCCCGCAGCGGGCCGCCGGCCAGCGCGGCCCGTACCGCGCGCTCCGCGTTCACCGGACCCATCCGGGTACGCAGAACCTTCACCGGGCCCCTGGCACCGCTGTGGTCGCCCCCGCGCAGGGCCAGTCGCTCGATGCCGAGCGCGCAGGCGATCAGCAGCGGCGCCGCGGGGCCGTCGGGTACCGGTGTTCCGGCCATCAGCTCCCCTCGCCACCGCTCGCGGCCCCGGCCGTCACCGGCCGTTCGCGGGCGGCCTTGCGGCCGGGCACCGGTTCACCGTGCACATAGCGCCCCAGGGCCGTCAGCGGGAACACCTGGCGGTAGAGGTGGTAGTTGATCGAGAAGTCCCAGGGGAAGCCGGTACCGGTGAAGTACGGCTCGTCCCAGCCGCCGTCCTCCCGCTGGGTCTCGGCGAGCCAGCGCACCCCGCGCGCCACGGCGTCGCTCTCCCGCTCCCCCGCCGCCAGCAGCGCCAGCAGCGCCCAGGCGGTCTGGGACGCGGTCGACGTGCCCTTGCCGACCCAGTCGTCGCGGTCGTACGAACGCAAGTCCTCGCCCCAGCCGCCGTCCGGGTTCTGTACCGACCGCAGCCAGCCGACGGCCCGCCGGATCGCGGGATGGCCCGCCGGGATCCCGGCGGCGACCAGGGCGGGGACCACCGACCCGGTGCCGTAGAGGTGGTTGACGCCCCACCGGCCGAACCAGGCGCCGCCGGGCTCCTGATGGGAGAGCAGCCAGTCGATCCCGCGCCGGGCCCTGGGGTGGTCCGCCCGGCCCTCGTACGCCAGCATCTCCACCACATGGGCGGTGACGTCCGCCGACGGCGGGTCGATGACCTCCCCGAAGTCGCAGAACGGCAGCCGGTTGGGGAAGGCGCTGGTGTTGTCGGCGTCGAAGGCGCCCCACCCGCCGTCGCGGGACTGCATACCGAGGGTCCACCGCCCGGCGCGCGCCACCGCGGCGTCGACCCGGGCCGGGTCGGGGTGCCGGACCCGGCGCAGCGCCAGGATCACCTCGGCGGTGTCGTCGATGTCGGGGTACGTGTCGTTGTGGAACTCGAACGCCCAGCCGCCGGGCGCGAGGCCCGGCCTGCGGACCGTCCAGTCACCGGGCCGTACGACCTCCTCGGCGAGCATCCAGTCCGCCGCCCGCACCAGCGCCGGATGGTCGGGCGCCAGACCGGCGTCGGCGAGGGCGATCGCGGTGAGACAGGTGTCCCACACCGGGGACTGGCACGCCTCGATCATCCGGACCGGCGCCCCGGTCTCCGTGGCGTCCCAGACGGCGAACCGGTCGAGGGACTCCAGACCGGCCCGCATCACGGGATGGTCGAGGTCGTAGCCGAGCAGATGCAGGGCGATCAGGGAGTACACGGCGGGTGGCTGGATCCCGCCCCAGCAGCCGTCCTTCTCCTGGCGCTCCACGATCCACCGCGACGCCTCTTTGACCGCGGCCCGCCGCAGCGGCCGGGGGGCCACCTTGTGGTAGCGGTGCAGCATCCGGTCCGCGCGCTGGAAGAGCCCGTCCCAGGTGGTGGCGGGCGCGAGCGGCCGGGGCGGGTTGGGCTGCCGGGGGTCGGTGTGCAGCTCGTCCAGCGGGAACGGCGCGGGACGCACCGGGCGATGGGCCGATACGACGGTCAGTGGGACGATGGTCTGCCGGGCCCAGCAGCCGAAGTCGTAGATATTGAGCGGGAACCACTTCGGCAGGAAGACCAGCTCGGGCGGGACGACCGGCAGGTCCTCCCAGCGCCACCAGCCGAAGAGCGCCAGCCAGATCCGGGTGAAGACCCGGGCCGCCGCGATACCGCCCTGCTCCCGGATCCAGGCCGCGGCACGGGCCATATGGGGGTCATCGGGCAGATCACCGGCGAGGCGGAGGGCGACGTACGCCTCGATGGTGGTGGACAGCTCACCGGGTCCGCCGTAGAAGGTGGCCCAGGTGCCGTCGGCGCGCTGCTGGCCGCGGACGAAGCGGGCGGACGCCTCCGTGGTCGCCCGGTCCGCGATCCCGAGGAACTGCCGCAGCAGCAGATCCTCGGCGTCCATCGTCACATTGGTTTCGAGGTCGCCCTTCCACCAGCCCTCGGCGTCCTGCCGGGCCAGCAGATAGGCCACGGAACGGTCGACGGCCCGGTGGGCGAGGCCGGGTGGATCACCCGCGGAGTGCTCCTCCGCGGCGCTGCTCCCCACGCTCCCCGCGGCGCTCCCCGGGGCGAGGCCGTCCACCGGGGGAAGGCTGTCCGCCGGGGGGAGGGCCGTCGCTGTCTCACTGTCCGCGGTGGCGCGGGCCCGGGCGGGCCCGCCGCTTCCGTCGGTCGTCGCTGTCATGGCTTCCCCTTCGGTGCAGTGATTCTTCTGCGCTGTACTGGGGGTATGCCGTCGGCGGGTGAAAGGGTGCTCCGGTCACCTGCCGGCGACGGCGATGCGTATCGGCGTGTAGGTGATGGCGATCATCTCTTCCGTGGATGTTCCGTCATAGTTGTCCCGGGAGGCTTTGTCGAGGGTTTTGCCGTACAGATCCATATGGGTTGACCACATATCTCCCCCTCGTGCCACCGGGTGGCCGGGCCCGGTGGGCCCGTTCGGTCAGCGCTTGCGGACGACCACGAAGTCGGCGAGGGCGACGAGCTGTTCCCGGACCCGGCCGGGCATGTCGACGTCGTCCAGCGCCTCGACGGCGATCGTGTGCTGGCGGCGGGCCTCCTGGGAGGTCCACTCCCGGCCGCCGGCCTCCTCGATCAGGGCCGCGCGGGTGGCGAACTCCTCCTCCGAGAAGGAGTCGAAGTCGGAGCTCTTGGCGTCGGCCGCGAGCAGTTCACCGAGCCGCCGGGAGGCGGGGCCGCCCTCGGCGAGCGCCGCCACGACCGGCAGGGACTTCTTCCGCTGCCGCAGATCGCTCCAGGTCTGCTTGCCGGTGGAGACCGGGTCGCCCCAGATCCCGAGCACGTCGTCGACGGCCTGGAAGGCGAGGCCGAGGTGGTAGCCGTAGCGCTCCAGGATGTCGGCGGTAAGGTCGTCGGCACCACCGAGTACGGCCCCGATGGAGACGGCGCACGCCAGCAGCGCGCCGGTCTTGTTGCCCTCCATCTCCAGGCACTCCTCGACGCTGACGCTCTCGCGGTGCTCGTAGGAGATGTCCTGCGCCTGGCCGTCGATCAGCTTGCGGGTGGCGGTGGTCAGCCGCCGGGTGGCGCGGCCGGCCTCCACCGTGCCCAGCTCCAGCAGCACCTCGTTGGCGAGCGCGAAGAGGGCGTCGCCGACGAGGATGGCCTGGGCGGGGCCGTGGACCTTCCACACGGTGTCCCGGTGGCGGCGCTGCTCGTCGCCGTCCATCAGATCGTCGTGCAGGAGGGAGAAGTTGTGCACCAGCTCGACGGCGACCGCGCCGGGGACGCCCACCTCGGGCCGGGCGCCCGCCGCCTCGGCGGACAGCAGGGCCAGCGCCGGACGGACGGCCTTGCCGCCGTCCCCGTCGGCGGGCCGCCCCTCGGCGTCGATCCAGCCGAAGTGGTAGGCGGCGACGGTGTCCATGGGCGACACCAGTCGGCCGACGGCCGCCCGCAGCTCCGGCGCCGACATCTCCCGGCCGCGCTCCAGCAGTGCGGCGATGTCCACACCGTCACCGCCGGTACCGCCCGCGCCCGGCGCGCCGGGCGCGTGGTGTTCCGCCGGGTTCGCCGAGGGCACAGTCGGCACGGTCTCTCCCCTGATGTCTGTGGGTGGTGTCGGTTCGGTCGTCGCGGTGACGAGGCTCACGCCGTCTCCTTGAGCGGATGTTCGTGGGGGCGGCCGAGGCCGGTGAGGACGGCGCCCGCGGCGGTCAGCCCGCTGCGCACGGCGCCCTCCATGGTCGCGGGCCAGCCGGTGGCGGTCCACGCACCGGCCAGGAACAGGCCGGGCGCGCGGGTGCGGGTGCCGGGGCGCAGCCGTCCGACGCCCGGTGCGGGGGCGAAGGTGGCGGTGCGCTCGCGGGTGACGAAGAAGTCGCGGACCTCGGCGTCGCGGGCGAGCGGCAGCAGCCGGGCCAGCTCGGGCAGATAGCGGGCGCGCAGTTCGGCGACGGGCGCGTCGATCTCGTGCTGGGCGGCGGACTGGGACAGCGCGAGGTACTGCCCGCCGTCGGCCAGTCCCGACGCGTGGGTCCGGTCGAAGACCCACTGCACGGGGGAGCCCAGGGCGGCGAAGAACGGCCGGCGCAGCACCGGCCTGTCGTAGATCACATGGACGTTGAGGATCGGGGCGGTGCCGATGTCGAGCAGCCGGTCCGGGGCGTCGAGCGCGCCCTCGGGCAGCAGGGCGTGGGCCTCGCGCTGGGCGGTGGCGAGGACGACGGTGTCGGCGTCCAGCGTCTCCGTGTCGGTGGCGACCTGCCAGCGGCCCTCGCCTGCGCGGGTGACGGCCTTGACCCGGGTACCGGTCTCGGTCCGCACCCCGGCCGCGTCGAGCCGTTCACGGACGAGGGTGTCGTGGAGATGCCCGAGCGGCACGGTGGACCAGCCGATGTCGGCGGCGCCGGGCTCGGACAGCAGCCCGGTCTTGAAGACCATGGCGGCCAGACCGAGGGACGCGTCGGCGGCGCGGGCGTTGAGGGTGGCCACCCCGACCAGGTCCCACAGCGCCTCGACGGTACGCGGCGACTGTCCGTGGCGGGCGAGCCAGCCGGCGAAGTCGACACCGTCGAGCGCCGGGTCGGTGGGATCGAGGGCGCGCAGCGCGAGGGCGGCGCGCCCCACGGAGGCGCGTTCGGCGAGGGAGAGATGGGGGTACGTGGCGAGACTGGCGGCCAGATGGAGGGGTACGGGCAGCGCGGCGCGCCGCAGCCGTCCCAGCCGCTTTCCGGCGGGGCGCGCGACGTCCACGACGGGCACGTCCAGCCGGTCCTGTACGGGGGCGAGCCCCGTACCGCCGATCCGGTCGAGGAACCAGCGGTAGGCGGTGCAGCAGCGGAGGTACACATGCTGGCCGTTGTCGACGGTCAGCTCCCCGCGCTGGAAGGAGAACGCCAGCCCGCCCAGGCGCGGACGCCCTTCGAGCAGGGTGACGCGCAGCCCCGCGTCGGCGAGCCGCAGCGCCGCGGTGGCCCCGGCGAGCCCCCCGCCGACGACGACGGCGTGCGCCGGTCCGGTCCGGATCCCGTGGTCGCTCATACGACCTCCCCTCGGGTCGTCGAGCACTGTGACGCACTACCGGCACGCACGGTTGCGCGGGGTACGCCCCGGGGCGCGCGGGCCGCGGTCCACGTCCGGGCCCGGTGCCCGGCCCCGTACCCCCGGGCGAACGGGGTGCCCTCGCCCGCCGCGCGGGCCGTCCCGGCGGGCGCGGTGTGCCCGGTACGGTCAGACCCCCGCGGGCACGGGGACGACGGTACGCGCCGTGCGAAGACCACCGACTCCGGCGGAACGCCCCCGCCGGTGCGGTGCCGACGAGGGGCTACGGAACTACTGCCTCCGACACGGCGGCACATCCCCGCGGGCGCGGGGACGACCCATCTCGGCGCGGATTGGCTGGCCTTCGCTCGGCACATCCCCGCGGGCGCGGGGACGACGCCGAGACACCCGACAATCCGCGCGTCCGCCCACGGAACACCCCCGCCGGCGCGGGGCGCCGGGAGTGCGAAGGGCGCGGGAGGGCGGAGACGGGAGCGCGTCCCGGGGCGCGGGGAGGTTGTCCCAGGCCATGCCGGAGGCGTGCGGTGGGGGTGCGGGGGCGGCATCAGGTGCGTCCCCTCGGGGCCTGGCGGCCGATGTGGCGGGTGTCGATGCCGGAGAGGCCGCGGACCGCGACGTACGCCTTCTCGCGGCCGGGGAGGGAGACCCGGCCGCGCAGGACCGCCTCGGGGTCGCGTTCGATCCGGTCCAGCAGGCGGCGGTAGATGCCGGCCATCGCGGCGACGCAGGCGCCGCTGCGGCGGTCGAGCATCGGCAGCAGCCGGTAGCCCTCGGCGAAGAGGGCGCGGGCGCGCCGTACTTCGAAGTGGACCAGGCCGGTGAAGTCCGCGCCGGGCGCGGGCGCGGCCGCGTGGAAGCCCGCGGAGCAGCCGAACTTGGCGAGGTCGTCGGCGGGCAGGTAGATCCGCCCGTTGGCGGCGTCCTCGCGAACGTCCCGCAGGATGTTGGTGAGTTGCAGGGCGAGCCCCAGGGTGTCGGCGTACTCGGCGGCGCGTTCGGTGCCGCGCGCGCCGGGCTGGGTGCCGAAGACACCGAGCGACAGCCGCCCGATGGCACCGGCGACACAGCGGCAGTACGTCCGCAGATCGTCCCAGGTCTCGTAGGTCCGGCCGCGGACGTCCATCAGGACGCCGTCGATCAGTTCGTCGAGGGCGTCCAGCGGGATCGGGAAGCGCCGGGACGCGTCCGCCAGGGCGACGGCCACCGGGTCGGTGTCGTCGTCGGCCACCGCGCCGCGCCGGACGCGGTCGAGCACCGCCCGGGTGCTCTCCAGCCGTTCCCGCTTCTCGTCGGCCCCCAGCGGCCCGTCGCCGATGTCGTCGACCCGCCGGGAGAACGCGTACAGCGCCGACATGGCCTGCCGCTTGTCGGTCGGCAGGAGCCTGATGCCGTAGGCGAAGTTGCGCGCCTGTGCTCCCGTGACCGCCTCGCAGTAGCTGTACGCGGCCCGCACCGCCGCCGACACGCCGGTCGGTCCTTCCATCGTCCGGCTCACCCCTCTCCTCGCGCTCGATGCAACACGGCCCCCACGGAGCGCAGCAACCGCGGCTTCGCGGGCTTGGGCGGTCCGGGCAGTACGTCGAATCCGGCGGCGGCGATCGCGTCCACGGCGGCGAGTCCGCCGCCGACGAAACCGGCGAGCAGCAGCCTCAGCCTGCCGTGCACGCCGCCGACCAGCGGAATGCCCTCCTCCAGCAGCCGCCGGGCCCGGTCGGCCTGGTAGGCGACGAGACTGCGGACGGACGCCGTCGCGGTCGGGGCCGCCAGATCGGCCTCCGTGACATGGAAGCGGCGCATGTCGTCGGCGGGCAGATAGATCCGGTCACGGCCGAGGTCCTCACGGACGTCCTGGAGGTGCTCGACGATCTGGAGGCCGGTGCAGACGGCGTCGGAGCGGCGCAGCCGCTCGGGCGTCAGGGTGCCGCTGACCTGGAGGACGAGATTCCCCACGGGGTTCGCGGACAGCTCGCAGTAGTCGGCGAGCGCCTGGTAGTCGGCGTACCTGCCGACCGTCTGGTCCTGCCGGTTCGCGGCGATCAGACCGAGGAAGGGCTCGGGGGTCAGGGTGTGGCGGCGGACCACGGGCACCAGGGCGCGCAGCAGCGGATGGCGGGGCGGTCCGGCCTCCGGGTCCGCGTCAGCATCGGCATCCGGGGCGGCGCCGGGCTCGGCGGCCGCGTCGGCGGAGCCGTCGGGCAGCGGCCGGCCCGCGGCGGCGAAGGCGCGCCGCAGATCGGTCTCGAAGGCGTCGAGGACCGCGATCCGGTCGCCCCGGGCCTCCGGCGCGACCCCGAGGGCGCGCAGATCGGCGCCGCCCGGGTCGAGGTCGCCGTCGCCGATGTCGTCGACCAGCCGGGCGTACCCGTAGAGCGCCATCAGGTCGTCACGCCAGGCGGCGGGCAGGAAGAAGGGGGCCACGGGGAAGTTCTCGGAGCCGGCCTTGTCGAGGGTGGTGCGGGTGACGCGGGCCGGGTCCGCCGGACGGGGCACGCGGTGTCGCGGGCGGCCGGTCATACGGAACTGCCCGGTACGGGGACGGCGGAAGCATCACGGAGTCGGAGATTGTCGATCATTGCCGTCACATCCCCCGTTCTACACTGCTGATCCAATCCATCCTATTTCGGACACGCCGCCGGGATTCTCTCCCACGCGGTGACCGCCCTCCCGAGGGGACGCCGGGGACGGATCGCCCCACTTGCCGTGATTCGGCACCGGTCCAGCTTACGTCGTACAAGACCGGGCGCGACGCCCGGGCCCCATGGTCACTGCCATCACACCGCACCGGTGGTCAACCATCCTTCCAGCAACACGTATTGGGAACCGGTCCGGCCGTGGACGGCCGGACCGGGGCATCGCACCGCCCCGGCGCGCCCGAGGCGGGCGCACACCCCCGGGGCCCCGACGACACAGACGCGAGAAGGCCCCCGTCCGGATGTCACCGCGGGGGCCTCGGCGGGCCTGCGCGCGGACCGGACACCGGGTCCGGCCGCGGGGCGCGAGCTACTTCTCCGTCTCGGCCTCGTACGCCGCCAGTACCTGCTCGGTGGGGCCGTCCATCATCAGGACGCCCCGCTCCAGCCACAGCACCCGGTCGCAGGTGTCGCGGACGGAGCCCAGGCCGTGCGAGACCAGGAAGACCGTACCGGCCTGCTCCCGCAGCTCGCGGATCCGCGCCTCGGAGCGGAGCTGGAACCGGCGGTCGCCGGTGGCCAGCGCCTCGTCGATCATCAGTACGTCATGGGTCTTGGCGGCGGCGATGGAGAACCGCAGCCGCGCACCCATCCCCGAGGAATAGGTGCGCATCGGGAGGCTGATGAAGTCGCCCTTCTCGTTGATCCCGGAGAAGTCGACGATGTCCTGGTAGCGCTCCCGGACCTGCCCCTGGGACATGCCCATCGCCAGGCCGCCGAGCACCACGTTGCGCTCTCCCGTGAGATCGCTCATCAGGGCCGCGTTCACCCCGAGCAGTGACGGCTGGCCGTCCGTGTAGACCCGGCCCCGCTCGGTCGGCAGCAGCCCGGCGATCGCCCGCAGCAGGGTCGACTTGCCGGAGCCGTTGGAGCCGATCAGACCGATCGCCTCACCGCGGTAGGCGGTGAAGCTGACCCCGCGGACGGCGTGCACCGTACGCACCCCGCGCACGGCGTCGTCGCCCCGGTCGCGGCGGAGCATGCGGTTCAGGGCGGCGGTGGCGCCGCCCCGGCCGCCGGCGCCGCCGCTGACCCGGTAGACGATGTGCACATCGTCGGCGATGACGGTGGGCACGCGTCCGCAGGCGGCGTCAGCCACGGCCGTAGCGCTCCTCGGCCTTCCAGAAGTAGACGAACCCGGCGACACCGAAGAGCACCGCCCAGCCGAGGGCGAACGCCCAGATGTGCGGCGGCAGGTACTGGGAGCCGTAGTCCTCGATCAGCGCGAAGCGGATCAGGTCCATGTAGACCGCGGCCGGGTTCCACTGGAGCACCTCGGCGATCCAGGCGGGCTTGTCCTCCAGCATCACCGGGATGGAGAACATCACACCGGAGGCGTACATCCAGGTCCGCATGACGAACGGCATCAGCTGCGCCAGGTCGGGGGTCTTCGCGCCGGCCCTGGCCATCATCAGCGCCAGACCGGTGTTGAAGAAGAACTGGAGCACGAGCGCGGGAATGATCAGCAGCCACGCCGGGGACGGGTAGCTGCCGAACGCCACCGCGACGAGCGCCAGCACGATCATGGAGACCAGCAGCTGCTGGAGCTGCTGGAGGGCGAGGGAGATGGGGAGGGAGGCCCGGGGGAAGTGCAGCGCCCGCACCAGGCCGATATTGCCGGAGATCGACCGGACGCCCGCCATCACCGAGCTCTGGGTGAAGGTGAAGACGAAGAGGCCCGTCACCAGGAAGGGGATGAAGACCTCGTCGGTCATGCCCCGGCCGGAGTCCAGGATGAGCCCGAAGATCAGGTAGTACACGACGGCGTTCAGCAGCGGCGTCACCACCTGCCACAGCTGCCCCAGCTTCGCCTGGCTGTACTGCGCGGTCAGCTTGGCCTGGGCGAACGCCATGATGAAGTGGCGCCGGCCCCACAGCTGCCGGATGTACTGGAAGAGGCTCGGCCGCGCGCCGCTGACCGAGAGACCGTACTTGGCGGCGAGCTGCGCCGAGGACAGTCCGTCGTCGACGGACGTACGACCGGTCGCCGTCGCGCCGTCGGGGGTTGTGTCACTCACGAGGGGAACTCTCTCTTCGAGGTGCGGCAGGTGGGGCGCGGCCACGGGGGCGGCCGGGAGCGTCCGGCGCGCCCGGGATCCTCCGGGGCCCCAGCTTGTCAGATCGGTGCCGGTCGGGACGCGCACCAGAGCGGCGCCGAGACGCTCGCCCTGC
>NZ_JBHYZV010000121.1:0-16286 GCF_042753905.1 Streptomyces sp. NPDC059248
CCGCCGGGCCCCCCGCCCCCGCCGGGCCGTCCCCCGCCGGCGCCCGGGGGGCCGCCGGGGGTCCGGGGGGGACCCGCCCCCCCCACCGCAGGGGAATCAGCCGACCCCGGCTGGGACCTCGCCCCCGCCCCCGCGATCGCCGGCCGGGACGGCGAAGGCACCCCGGCGCCGGAGACCGGGGAGCCCGGGGAGACCGGGGACCCGGCCCTGATGCGGATCGACCCGCTCGCCGTGCTCGCCGACGCCGCCGGATACGACGACCCCGAGCGCTGGTGGGAGGACGTCGTCGAACACCGCGGCGCCGACGACCCGTTCGCCGCCTTCACCGCGCTCGCCGAGGCCATGACCGCCCTCCGGGAGACCTACGGCCACGGCGGACACGACCGCGACCTGGTCCGCGAGGCCCATATGCGGCTGCGGCTGCGGGCCGCCCGCAAGGAGTTCGGCGACGGGATCGCCGTCGTCTGCGGCGCCTGGCACGTACCGGCGCTCGCCGAACGCACCACCGTCACCGCCGACAAGGCCCTGCTGAAGGGGCTGCCCAAGGTCAGGACCGAGACGACCTGGGTGCCGTGGACGCACCGGCGGCTGGCCCGCCGCAGCGGCTACGGCGCCGGGATCGACTCGCCCGGTTGGTACGGGCATCTCTTCTCCGCGCCCGACCGGCCCGTCGAACGCTGGCTGACCAAGGTCGCCCGGCTGCTCAGGGACGAGGACATGGGCGTCTCGTCGGCCCATGTCATCGAGGCCGTACGGCTCGCCGGGACGCTCGCCGTGATGCGGGGCCGCCCCCTGCCCGGACTCACCGAGACCACCGACGCGATCCGCGCCGTGATGTGCGACGGCTCCGACGTCCCGCTCGAACTCGTCAAGGACCGGCTGATCGTCGGCGACGTCCTCGGCGAAGTACCGGACGCGGCGCCCGCCGTTCCCCTCCAGCGCGATCTCACCCGGCTCCAGCGGAGCCTGCGGCTGAAGCCCGAGGCGCTGGAACGCCCCCTCGAACTGGACCTCCGCAAGGAGACCGACGCGGGCAAGAGCCGGCTGCTGCACCGGCTGCGGCTGCTCGGCGTCGACTGGGGCGCCCCGGCCGCCGGGCGGGCCGGCACCGGCACCTTCCGGGAGTCCTGGCAGCTCCGATGGGAGCCCGAACTCCATGTCCGGGTCGCCGAGGCCGGGGTATGGGGCACCACCGTGCTCTCCGCCGCCACCGCCAGGGCCGAGCACGAGGCGGCGGCGGCCGGCGAGCTCTCCGCCGTCACGGCCCTCGCCGAACAGTGCCTCCTCGCCGAACTCACCGACGCCCTGCCCGTGGTGATGCGTACCCTCGCCGACCGGGCGGCGCTCGACAGCGACGTCGCCCATCTCGCCGACGCCCTGCCCGCCCTCGCCCGCGCCCTGCGCTACGGCGACGTACGGTCCACGGACACCGCCGCGCTCGCCGGAGTCGCGGCGGGCCTCGCCGAACGGATCTGCGTCGGACTGCCGCCGGCCTGCGCCGGACTGGACGCGGACGGCGCCGCCGCCATGCGCGAACGGCTCGACTCCGTGCACTCCGCCGTCGGACTGCTCCCCGGCTCCGGGGACCTCGCCGACCGGTGGCGGGACGTCCTCGGCGTCCTCGCCGCCCGGGACACCGTCGCCGGGGTCATCCGGGGCCGGGCCGCCCGGCTCCTCCTCGACGACGGCCGGCTCGCCGAGGACGAGGCCGCCCGCCTGATGAGCCTCGCCCTCTCACCGGGCACCCCGCCCGCCGACGCCGCCGCCTGGATCGAGGGCTTCGTCGGCGGCGCCTCCGGCGGCGGCATGCTCCTGCTCCACGACGAACGCCTCCTCGGCCTGGTCGACGACTGGCTCACCGGCGTTCACCCCGACGCCTTCACCGACGTCCTGCCGTTGCTGCGCCGCACTTTCTCCGGATACGAGCCCGGACTCCGCCGCACCCTCGGCGAACTCGTCCGGCGCGGTGGCTCCGGCGGAGTCCGGACCGGCGCCGGATCCACCGCGGCCGCCGCCCCCGGCTTCGGCCCCGGGCTCGACCCGGAGCGGGCCGACGCCGTCCTGCCCGTACTGCGTCTGCTGCTGGGCGCCCCCGACGACCGCTCCGCACCCCCACTGGAGGTGGCGACATGACCGCCGACGACACCGCAGCGCCCGCCGCGCCGGTCTTCGACGACCCGTCCGACGCCGCGGGGGAGCGGCTGCGGCGCTGGCGCCTCGTCCTCGGCGGGGACTCCGCCGACGGCACCGGCCGTGCACTCGAAGGCCGCGACGCGGCCATGGACGCCACCCTCACCGCGCTCTACGGGGGCGGCGGCGGATCCGGCGGCGGCCGTACCGGTGGCCGGGGGGCCGGTCTCGGGGCCTCCGCGCCCTCCGTGGCCCGCTGGCTCGGCGACATCCGGACGTACTTCCCCAGCTCCGTCGTCCAGGTCATGCAGCGGGACGCCATCGACCGGCTCAATCTGTCGGCGCTGCTGCTGGAGCCCGAGATGCTGGAGGCCGTCGAGGCCGACGTCCATCTCGTCGGGACTCTGCTGTCCCTCAATCGGGCGATGCCCGAGACCACCAAGGAGACCGCGCGGGCCGTCGTCCGCAAGGTCGTCGAGAAGCTGGAGAAGCAGCTCGCCACCCGGACGAAGTCGACCCTCACGGGCGCCCTCGACCGCTCCGCCCGGATCAGCCGGCCCCGCCACCGCGACATCGACTGGGACCGCACGATCCGCGCCAATCTGAAGAACTACCTCCCCGAGTACCGCACCGTCGTCCCCGAGCGCCTCATCGGCTACGGCCGGGCGTCCCAGGCGGTCAAGAAGGAGGTCGTGCTCTGCATCGACCAGTCGGGCTCCATGGCGGCGTCCGTCGTCTACGCCTCCGTCTTCGGTGCCGTCCTCGCCTCCATGCGCTCGATCTCCACCCGGCTCGTGGTCTTCGACACGGCCGTCGTCGACCTCACCGACCAGCTCGACGACCCCGTCGACGTCCTCTTCGGCACCCAGCTCGGCGGCGGTACGGACATCAACCGAGCCCTCGCCTACTGCCAGGAGCGCATCACCCGCCCGGCCGACACCGTGGTCGTCCTGATCAGCGACCTCTACGAGGGCGGGATCCGGGAGGGGATGCTGAAGCGGGTCGCGGCGATGAAGGCGGCCGGGGTGCAGTTCGTGACCCTGCTCGCCCTCTCGGACGAGGGCGCCCCCGCGTACGACCGCGAGCACGCGGCGGCCCTCGCGGCGCTCGGCGCGCCCGCCTTCGCCTGCACCCCCGACCTCTTCCCGGACATCATGGCGGCGGCCATCGAGAAGCGCCCGCTGCCCGTACCGGACACGGCGGCCGGCTGACGGCGGGGCCGTACGGTTCCGCCCCGCGCCCGCCCGGGAGGACGGTTTGTGACTGTTCTCACCACTCATGTGTGACCTGCAATTTAGGAGGCCACGTTCCTCGGGGATAACCTGCGAGACGGACATGCCGCGTGCCGGTCACCGTGCGCGCCTCCCTTGTGACGATCGCAGTCACGTTGCCCTCCGCGGCACGCCCACGCCTACTAGGAACCGCGATCATCAGAAAAGGGACGGACGCGCGTGGACCTGTTCGAGTACCAGGCGAGGGACCTCTTCGCCAAGCACGGCGTACCGGTGCTGGCCGGTGAAGTCATCGACACGCCTGACGCGGCGCGCGCGGCGACCGAGCGACTGGGCGGCAAGTCGGTCGTCAAGGCGCAGGTCAAGGTCGGCGGCCGCGGCAAGGCCGGTGGCGTCAAGCTGGCCGGCAGCCCGGATGACGCGGTCGAGAAGGCCGGTCAGATCCTCGGGATGGACATCAAGGGCCACACGGTCCACAAGGTGATGATCGCGGAGACCGCGCCGGAGATCGTCGAGGAGTACTACGTCTCGTACCTCCTCGACCGCACCAACCGCACCTTCCTGGCCATGGCCTCCGTCGAGGGCGGCATGGACATCGAGGAGGTCGCGGCCACCAAGCCCGAGGCCCTCGCCAAGATCCCGGTCGACGCCAACGACGGTGTCACCCCGGAGAAGGCCGCCGAGATCGTCGCCGCGGCGAAGTTCCCGGCCGAGGTCGCCGACCAGGTCGCCGACATCCTCGTCACCCTGTGGAAGACCTTCGTCGCCGAGGACGCGCTCCTCGTCGAGGTCAACCCGCTGGCGAAGGTCGCCGGCGGCCGGGTCATCGCGCTCGACGGCAAGGTCTCCCTCGACGAGAACGCCGACTTCCGCCAGCCGGAGCACGAGGCGCTGGAGGACAAGGCCGCGGCCAACCCGCTGGAGGCCGCCGCCAAGGCCAAGAACCTCAACTACGTCAAGCTGGACGGCGAGGTCGGCATCATCGGCAACGGCGCCGGTCTCGTGATGTCCACGCTCGACGTGGTCGCCTACGCGGGAGAGGCCCACGGCGGCGTCAAGCCCGCCAACTTCCTCGACATCGGCGGCGGCGCCTCCGCCGAGGTGATGGCGAACGGCCTGGAGATCATCCTCGGCGACCCGGACGTGACGTCCGTCTTCGTCAATGTCTTCGGTGGCATCACCGCCTGTGACGAGGTCGCCAACGGCATCGTCCAGGCGCTGGAGCTGCTCAAGGCCAAGGGCGAGGAGGTCACCAAGC
The DNA here is from genome assembly GCF_042753905.1 of Streptomyces sp. NPDC059248. Taxonomy (NCBI): domain Bacteria; kingdom Bacillati; phylum Actinomycetota; class Actinomycetes; order Kitasatosporales; family Streptomycetaceae; genus Streptomyces; species Streptomyces sp. NPDC059248. The sequence continues at coordinate 4,621 of NZ_JBHYZV010000121.1, forward strand.
CGCTGGTGGTCCGCCTCGACGGCAACAACGCGGAGCTCGGTCGCAAGATCCTCTCCGACGCCGACCACCCGCTGGTGCAGCGTGTCGACACGATGGACGGCGCGGCCGACAAGGCCGCCGAGCTGGCCGCCGCCGCGAAGTAAGGGACGAGGAACTCCACCACCATGGCTATCTTCCTGACCAAGGACAGCAAGGTCATCGTCCAGGGCATGACCGGTGCCACGGGCATGAAGCACACCCGGCTGATGCTGGGCGACGGCACCAACATCGTCGGCGGCGTCAACCCGCGCAAGGCCGGTACGAGCGTCGACTTCGACGGCACCTCCGTACCCGTCTTCGGCACGGTCGCCGAGGCGATCAAGGAGACCGGCGCCGACGTGTCGGTCCTCTTCGTGCCGCCGGCCTTCGCCAAGGCCGCCGTGATCGAGGCCATCGACGCCGAGATCCCGCTCGCCGTCGTGATCACCGAGGGCATCGCGGTCCACGACTCCGCCGCCTTCTGGGCGTACGCGGTCGCCAAGGGCAACAAGACCCGGATCATCGGCCCGAACTGTCCGGGTCTGATCACCCCCGGCCAGTCCAACGCGGGCATCATCCCGGGCGACATCACCAAGCCCGGCAAGATCGGACTGGTCTCCAAGTCCGGCACGCTGACCTACCAGATGATGTACGAGCTGCGCGACATCGGCTTCACGTCGGCGGTCGGCATCGGCGGTGACCCGGTCATCGGCACCACCCACATCGACGCCCTGGCGGCCTTCGAGGCCGACCCGGAGACCGAGCTGATCGTCATGATCGGCGAGATCGGCGGCGACGCCGAGGAGCGTGCGGCGGACTTCATCAAGGAGAACGTCACCAAGCCGGTCGTCGGCTACGTCGCGGGCTTCACCGCCCCCGAGGGCAAGACGATGGGCCACGCCGGTGCGATCGTGTCCGGTTCGTCCGGCACCGCGCAGGCCAAGAAGGAGGCCCTCGAGGCCGCCGGTGTGCAGGTCGGCAAGACCCCGACGGAGACGGCGAAGCTGGCGCGAGCCATTCTTTCCGCCTGATCGGCGAGGCCGCTGAAACGGGCCCGCGCCCCCTCTTCCGGGGGCGCGGGCCCGTTCCCGTTCCGGGACGCGGTTCCCCGCCGCTTCCCGTTCCGGAGTGCGGCTCCCCGCCGTAGCGGTGACGTGGAGTTCCGACCGCGCGCCGTCGTCGGTTGCTCGCGCAGTTCCCCGCGCCCCTAAAGGCATCTCCGGGCACCGCGGCCCCTGAAGGCATCTCCGGTGCCGCGCCCTTAAAGGATCCTGGGCTGAGGGGTGCATGTCCGTGTGCGTGGGGAGGGCGGATGCGGGGTTGCCCCCGCAGCCGTCGGCGGGGTGCAGCGGTCAGCGTTTCCGAGGGCCCGGGTTCCGCCGATGGCGAGGAGGTAACCCCGGAGTCGACCGACCAACCCGCGCCGCACAAGCGACCCGCAGAGTCCCGGAGCAACGCCCAGCCGACAAGACCTACGACGTGAACCCGGGCTACCTGGGTTGGGGGGAGAGGCGGGACGGGGTGGCGTCGGGGTGGGTGGTCAGGTGGGTGTGGAGGGCCGTTTCCCGGGGGGTGAGGTGTGCCGGGCCCGCGTGGCCGGGAACGCCGCCGACCCGGTGGCCCGGGGAGACCTCGGGGACGTAGCGTGTCGGCGCCGTGGCCAGCGTCATCCCCGTCGCGCTCATCACTACGACCGTCGCGGTCAGCGCCGTACGGGTCCAGAACCAGGCCCGCCGCTCGCCCGTCGTACGGACCGTCGCCGCCGGGGCGGGCTGCGGTACCGGGCCGCCGTCCGCCAGCAGCGCCGTGAGCCGGGCCCGCAGCGCGCCGGGTTCCGCCAGGTCGGGCAGGCGTGCGGCGACGGCCTCCCGGGCGTGCAGCAGCCGGTGGGCCGCCGCCGGAGTGCTGGCCTCCGTCTCGGCGGCCGTCTCCGGCAGGTCGAGCCCGAGGCCGTCGTAGAGCAGCACCGTCCGCCGGTACGGCGGCGGCAGCTCCAGCAGCACCGCCAGCAGTTCGCGGCCCGCCCGGTCCAGCGGCGGGGCGTCGGGGTGCCGGTGGGCGGGGCGCAGCCGGTGCCAGGGCGAGAGCGCGAACTCGTACGCCGTCGCCCGCACCCAGCCGACCGGGTCCCGGTCCGTGGCGACCTCGGGCCACCGCTGCCACGCGGTGTGGAAGGCCCGCTCCACGGACTCGTGCGCCAGCCGCAGCCGCCCGGTCAGCAGATACGTCTGCCGTACGAGACCGGGCGCGGCGTACCCGTACAGGACGTCGAACGCCTCCGCCGGGGTCCGGGCGGCGGCGAGGCCCGAGGGGAGGACCGGAGCGCGCGGTGCCTCGTCTTCCGGTGTGCCGGAGGGGGGTGAGGCGGTCGCGCCCTCGGCGGCCGGGGCGACAGCGGCCACCGGGGCGACCGGGTCGAGCGGCGCGGTGGCCACGGACACCGCCGCGTACGGCGTCAGCGGGGCGCCATCGGTCGGGCGTTCGATCTTCGGTGGGGCGGGGGCGCTTGAGGCTTCCGGGGGCGCGAGCAGCTTCGCGTACGCCTCCCGTCTGCGTCCGCGCGGTTCGCTCCGGCCGGTCTCCCACGCCCGTACCGTCGCCTTGGTGACCCCCATGACCCGGGCGAGCTGCTCCTCGGTCATGGCGCGTGCCTCGCGCAGTCTGCGCCGTTCCTTCGGGCCCGGCAGGGGCGCGTCCCCGGGCTGCGGGCCGGGGGAGGGGGTGGTGCTCCGGGTCATGAGGGCCTCCCCGGCGTCCCCGGACTTCCCGCACCGGTGCACTTTTCATAGAAGTACATAAACGTATATTGAGCGACACTACGGTCATTCGCCTGTTACGCCGGTAAAGCGCGTGTCGTTGGGAGCATGGCCCGGTGACCCAGACGACCGAGCACGGCCCCGCCTTCCCGCAGACCCCGGTCCCGGTGCAGGGCGGCCGGAGAGCGGCGCTCGCGACCTGTCTCGTGCGCGGCGCGACCGCGGCCGGGCTCGGACTCGGCGCCCTGACCGTCCTGGTGATGGTGGTCTGGATCAGCTCCCCCTACCCCGACAGCGGCCCGCACGGCGCCCTCCGGGTCGCCGCGTCCCTCTGGCTGCTGGCCCACGGCACCGAACTCGTCCGCTCCGACACCCTCTACGGCGCCGTCGCGCCCATCGGTCTGACCCCGCTGCTGCTGGTCCTGGTGCCCGCGGTCCTGCTCCACCGCGCGAGCCGCGATCCGCTGATCCCGGACCCCGATGGGCGCCGCCCCCGGCCGTCGACGTACGGTGCGATCTGCGCGGTCACCGCCGGATATCTGCTGGTCGGGGTGGTCGCGACCGCGTACGCGGCGGGTGGGGCGATCGCCCCGGACCCGTTCAGCGCCGTCGGCCATCTGCTGCTGGTCGCCCCGGTCGCCGCGGCGGCCGGCGCCTGGACCGCGAACGGCCGCCCCTGGGGGCCGCCGCCCCGCAGGCTGCCGGACGCGGTACGGATCCGGCTGGCGCGGGCCGCCCTGCCCGGGGGCCGGGCCGGGGCCGCGGTCCGGACCGCGGCGGCGGGTTCGGCCGTCCTGGTCGGCGGCGGTGCCCTGCTGGTGGCGGTGTCCCTGGTCTGGCACGCGGACGCCACCCAGGACTCCTTCCTGCATCTCTCCGACGTCTGGTCCGGGCGGCTCGCGGTCCTGCTGCTGGGGGTGGTGCTCGTGCCCAACGCCGCGGTGTGGGCGGCCTCGTACGGCCTCGGACCCGGCTTCGCCGTCGGTACGGAGGCGACGGCGACGCCACTGGCGCTGTACGGGGACCCGGCGCTGCCGCCGTTCCCGCTGGTCGCGGTCGTCCCCGGGGAGGGTCCCGGGACCTGGCTGAACTGGTCCGCGATGGTGGTGCCGGTGGCCGCGGGGCTCGCCGTCGGCTGGTTCGGCGCGGAGCGGCGGGGCGCGGGCGGTCCCGGCATCACCGGGGGTTCCGTACGGCGCCGCGACACGGTGCTGGACACGCTGCTGGGGGCCGTGCTGTGCGCGGTGGCCGCCGCGATGCTCGCCGCCGCCGCGGGCGGTCCGCTGGGTGCCGGCCGGCTGGCGGAGTTCGGCCCGGTCTGGTGGCTGACGGGGGCGGCGGCCTTGATGTGGACGGCGGGGATCGGGGTGCCCCTGGCGCTGGGGCTACGGCTGTGGCGGGAGTGGGGGACGGGCCGGTCGTGGTACCGGCCGTCGCCGCCGGGGACGGTGGCCGACGCGTCGGCTCCGGCGGCGGTTCCGGTTCCGGTTCCGGCTCCGGTCGTGGCTTCGCCGGTGGCTTCGGCCAAGGGGAAAACGGGGACGGCGACCCGTTTCGAGGCCGCCCCGGGCGCGGTCGCGGCCCTTCCGGCACCGGGCCAGGCGCCGGGGTCGCCCGCCCCGTCGGCCCCGCCCGTACCGCAGCCGTCGGGAGCCCGGCCGGCGCCCGCACCCGCCGAGGCGCCCGAACCGGACGCGGTGGCCGCGCGGACCGTCCCCGACCGCCCGGCGCGGGCGTCGGCGCTGGAGGTACTGGACGCGCTGGACGCGGAGGCCGAGCCGTACGACGTGCTGCCCCCGGGATCCTGGGCGGACCGGGGTCCCGTCCTGAGCGGGGACCCGGTGGACCCGGACCGCCCCTGGGCGGCCCCGCCGAGCCCGTGGCCGAGCGCCCCGGGAGCCGTACCGAAGCCCACACCCGGCACGAAGCCGAAGCCGAAGCCGGAATCGAAGCCGGAGTCGAAGCCGAAGTCAGAAGCGGAGGCCGAACCGGAGGCCTGACAGCCGCCGCTCCACCGCTCCACCACGCCACCACTCCACGACGTACGGCAGGGGAATCCCCGCGGTCAGTCCTTGACGCCGTACACGCCCCGCAGCGGCTCCGGCAGCTTGCTGTTGCACGCCGTCTGCGCTGTCTTCGTCAGGGCGTCCCGCTCACAGACGTAGAAGTCGCGGTAGACCAGCTGCGCCGTGTACATCGAGCCCACCACCAGCAGGGTGACCGCCGACATCACCAGACCCGCGATCGCGCTGGTCTTCTGGGTGCGCCGGACCACCTGCGGGGTCAGACCGCTCGCCTGGGACGCCTGGTCCGGCGTCTTGGGGCCGGTCCGCAGCGCGCTGATCGCCCAGTAGAGGCCGGGGGCGCCGAGGATGAGGCCGATCTCCGGGAAGTCGAAGAAGAGCGTGAAGAACAGGGCCCACAGGCCCGCGATCATCGCGTAGCGCGCGTGCCGCTGCGCCGGGTCGGTGGGATCCCATCGCGGGGTCCGCTGGGGGCCGCCTTCCGGCGAGTTCGAGCCGGGACGGCCGCCGAACCCGTTGGAGGAGCGGCCGGGCTGGCGGCTGCTCCACTGGCTGCCCCAGCCGGAGCGGCCACCGGACGAACCGGAACCCGATCCGGAATCCCCGGACCCGTCGTCGGGAGAGTTCCCGCCGTTTCCGGAGGACCCGGACCCGGACCCGGACCCGGAGCCGGATCCGCCGTCGCCGTCCGGGTGGCGCGGCTGCCAGGGCTGGTCCGGCCGGCCCTCCGGCGGCGGCGCGAAGGGGTTGTTGTCGTCGGTGGACTGGCGCTCCCGCGGCAACAGGAGGTCCGTACGGCGGCGTCGGTCCCGCATCTGGTGAACGTCTTCCCCTCAGCCCCGGTGCACGGGGGTCGTGTGCTGCCGGTCTTGTCTCGTCGTCGTGCCCGTCGACGACGGGCGGTTGCCCCCTGACGCTACCTCCCGGGCGCGCCCCCGTCCCGTGGGGGCCGTTCTGTGTGCCGGTATCGTTGCTGACGGTCGGCCCTTTCGTAGAGTTCCCCGTATCGAGGGGCACGATTCGTTTGTACGACCACACAAAGTCGAGCCGTACACGAAAGAGACCCCGCTGTGGCCCCCGCTTTCGACCGACCCGCCGACGCCCAGGCCCGCCGCGAAGCCGGATCCCCGGCCCGGATCGTCGTCCTCGTCTCCGGTTCCGGGACGAATCTGCAGGCCCTGCTGGACGGAATCGCCGCCGATCCGGACGGTTTCGGCGCCCGGATCGTCGCCGTCGGGGCCGACCGTTCAGGGATCGCCGGACTGGAGCGCGCCGAGCGCGCCGGGCTGCCGACGTTCGTCCGCCGGGTCAAGGACTTCCCGAGCCGGGAGGCGTGGGACCGCGCGCTGGCCGAGGCCACCGCCGCGTACGAACCCGATCTCGTCGTCTCGGCAGGCTTTATGAAGATCGTGGGCAAGGAGTTCCTCGCCCGTTTCGGCGGGCGCTGCGTCAATACGCACCCCGCCCTGCTGCCCAGTTTTCCCGGCGCCCACGGGGTGCGGGACGCACTCGCGTACGGTGCCAAGGTCACCGGGTGCACCGTCCACTTCGTCGACGACGGCGTCGACACCGGACCGATCATCGCGCAGGGCGTGGTGGAGGTCCGGGACGAGGACGACGAAGCCGCTCTGCATGAGCGCATCAAGGAAATCGAGCGCGCGCTGCTCGTCGAAGTCGTCGGCCGACTGGCCCGTGACGGCTATCGCGTCGAGGGACGAAAGGTTGTTTTCTCGTGACTGTTCAGGCTGCCACCAGCGGCAAGCGGCCCATCCGGCGGGCGCTGATCAGCGTGTACGACAAGGCGGGCCTCGAAGACCTCGCCCGCGGCCTGCACGAGGCGGGCGTCCGGCTGGTCTCCACCGGCTCCACCGCCGGGCGGATCGCGGCGGCCGGGATCCCCGTCGAGAAGGTCGAGGACCTCACCGGCTTCCCCGAGTGCCTCGACGGCCGGGTCAAGACGCTGCACCCGCGCGTCCATGCCGGGATCCTCGCCGACCTGCGGCTCGACACCCACCGCGAGCAGCTCGCCGAGCTGGGCGTCGAGCCCTTCGACCTGGTCGTCGTGAACCTCTACCCGTTCCGGGAGACCGTCGCGTCCGGCGCCGGATACGACGAGTGCGTCGAGCAGATCGACATCGGCGGCCCGTCGATGGTCCGCGCCGCGGCCAAGAACCACCCGTCGGTGGCGGTCGTCACCAGCCCCGGCCAGTACGCGGACGTGCTCAAGGCCGCCGCGGACGGCGGGTTCGACCTGGGCGCCCGGCGGCAACTGGCGGCGACGGCGTTCGCGCACACCGCCGCGTACGACGTCGACGTCGCGAACTGGTTCGCGGCGCGCGGCGCGGACGGCGAGCCCGCCGGTGACGGCGAGTTCCCCGACTTCCTGGGCGCGACCTACCGCCGCGCCGGAGTCCTGCGGTACGGCGAGAACCCGCACCAGGGCGCGGCGCTGTACGTCGACGGCAAGGGCGGGCTGCCCGGCGCCGAGCAGTTGCACGGCAAGGAGATGTCGTACAACAACTACACGGACACCGAGGCCGCCTGGCGCGCCGCGTGGGACCACGCCGAGCCGTGTGTGGCGATCATCAAGCACGCCAACCCGTGCGGCATCGCGATCGGCGCCGATGTCGCCGAGGCGCACCGCAAGGCGCACGCCTGTGACCCGCTGTCCGCGTTCGGCGGGGTCATCGCCGTCAACCGGCCGGTGTCGGTGGCGATGGCCGAGCAGGTCGCCGAGATCTTCACCGAGGTCGTCGTCGCCCCGGGTTACGAGGACGGCGCGGTCGAGGTCCTGGCCAAGAAGAAGAACATCCGGGTCCTGCGGTGCGCGGACGCGCCCGCGTCGCCCGTCGAGCTGAAGCCCATCGAGGGCGGCGCGCTGCTCCAGGTCACCGACCGGATGCAGGCCGCGGGTGACGACCCGGCGGACTGGACCCTGGCGACCGGCGAGCCGCTGTCGGAGGCCGATCTTGCCGAGCTGGCGTTCGCCTGGCGGGCCTGCCGGGCCGTCAAGTCGAACGCGATCCTGCTCGCCAAGGACGGCGCGTCCGTCGGTGTCGGGATGGGCCAGGTCAACCGGGTCGACTCGGCGAAGCTGGCGGTCGAGCGGGCCGGGGAGGAGCGGGCCCGGGGCTCGTACGCCGCTTCGGACGCCTTCTTCCCGTTCCCGGACGGGGCGGAGATCCTCATCGAGGCCGGGGTGAAGGCGATCGTGCAGCCCGGCGGTTCGGTCCGGGACGAGCTGGTGGCCGAGGCCGCGCGCAAGGCGGGCGCGACGATGTACTTCACCGGGACGCGCCACTTCTTCCACTGACGCCCGTACGCGACGAGGCCGCACACCCCGGAAAGGGCGTGCGGCCTCGTCGCGTACCGGGCTCGGCCCGGCGTCAGACCTTGATGACGACGGTGGAGCAGATCTTGTCGGCGAAGGTCTGCTTCTTGTCGTCCCACAGCGGCCACAGGTAGCCGAGGTAGCAGGGGAGGGCGTCGAGGATGTGGGCGAGGTAGCGGACGACCGCCATGCCGAAGCCCACGGTCTGGCCGTCGCGCTCGCGCAGCAGCTTGATGCCCGCCGCCTTCTTGCCGGGCGTCTGGCCGGTGCTGCCCTCCTGCGCCTTCAGGCCCAGGGTCAGACCGATGCTCAGCACCACGCCGATGACGACGAGCATGCTCGACCCGGAGCCGGCCCCGATCGTGCCCAGGACCAGGTACGGGAGCGACGCGATCAGCCCGTCCAGCAGGAACGCGCCGACGCGCAGCCCCCAGTGCGCCGGCTCGGGCATACCGCCGGGATAACCGCCGCCCGGGTACGCGGCGTACGGCTGGACCGGCGGCGGGGCCTGCGGATACCCGTACTGGGGCTGGCCGTACGGCTGCTGGGCCTGCGCGTCCTGGGGCTGGCCGTAACCGGGCTGGCCCTGCTGCGGGTAGCCGTAACCGGCGGGCGGCTGGCCCTGCGGCTGGCCGGGCTGCTGGCCGTAGGGGTTGTTGGGGTCGCCGAAACTCATGGCGAGATTCCTCCGTTGCAAGGCGCTTGGGGACGGCCTGGCCCGTGCGGGAGGAGAGGATGAGCGGGTTTGCGGATTTTCCCCCCGAACCCGCCGCGGCACGATAACCCCATCATCGTCGGGTTCCCATGGACACCTTGTCCAGCCGGGGCGCCGAGTGTTGTGCAAGCGCAATCCACGGGTTCGGCCGGATTCAGTCGGATTCCGGGCGAAGGGCCGGTCGAAGGACCGGGCACGGGAGGTCCGCGGGAGGGGGTGTAATCGGCCATCGCGGGCCTGTCGGAGGCGCTCCCGGGCGCCCGCCGGGACCGGGATTGGAACCGGGACGGGTCCATCCGCGAGGATGGGGGTATGACTGCCCAGATTCTCGATGGCAAGGCCACCGCAGCCGCGATCAAGTCCGAACTGACCGCCCGCGTGGCGGCGCTCAAGGAGAAGGGAGTGGTCCCGGGCCTCGGCACCCTGCTCGTCGGTGACGACCCGGGCAGCCGCTGGTACGTCAACGGCAAGCACCGCGACTGCGCGCAGGTCGGCATCGCGTCGATCCAGCGCGAACTGCCCGACACCGCCACGCAGGAGGAGATCGAGGCGGTGGTACGGGAGTTGAACGAGAACCCCGAGTGCACCGGCTACATCGTCCAGCTGCCGCTGCCGAAGGGCATCGACACCAACCGGGTCCTGGAACTGATGGACCCGGCGAAGGACGCCGACGGGCTGCACCCGATGAGCCTGGGACGGCTGGTGCTCGGCGTGCCCGGGCCGCTGCCCTGCACCCCGTACGGCATCGTCCAGCTGCTGCGCCACCACGACGTGGAGATCGCCGGGGCCAATGTGGTCGTCGTCGGCCGGGGGATCACCATCGGCCGTCCGATGCCGCTGGTCCTCACCCGTAAGTCGGAGAACGCGACGGTCACGCAGTGCCACACCGGTACGCGTGATCTCTCCGCGCATCTGAAGCAGGCCGACATCATCGTCGCCGCGGCCGGGGTCCCGCATCTGATCAAGCCGGAGGATGTGAAGCCGGGCGCCGCGGTGCTGGACGTCGGCGTCAGCCGGGACGAACACGGCAAGATCGTCGGGGATGTCCACCCCGGAGTCGCGGAGGTCGCGGGCTGGGTCGCCCCCAACCCCGGCGGCGTCGGTCCGATGACCCGTGCCCAGCTGCTGGTGAACGTCGTCGAGGCGGCGGAGCGCTCGGCGGATCCGCGGGACTGACGCGGAAACCGGCGGAGCCACGGGAGCGACGGAGGAGAGCGGCCATGGCCGTGACGACGAACGACGACCGGGGAACGGGTGCGGCCGGTCCCGGCGACGGCGGAGGGTCCCGTACACCGGACGACCGCGACCGCGACGGCGACCGGACGGCCTCGGTGCCGACCGGGGAGGAAGCGGGGCCCCGGGAGGAATCAGTGGCGGAAGAAGGCGTGACGGAAGCCGGTGAGACCCGGACCCCGGACGGTGAGGGGGACGGCTCGGACCCGGCATCCCCGAACGGCGCGGCCCGTCGTGCCGTGAGCGATACGGCCGACGGCACCGGCCCTGGCGCCGGCACAAGCACCGGCACCGGCCCCGGTACAAGCACCGGCACCGAAGCCGATATCGACTCCGGCGCCGAGCCGGGCTCGTCGCGCCGTCCGCCCGCCGTGACGACGGACACCGCGCGCCCCGAGGGCGGCGGCCGGGCGGCCCCGGGCGACGCCCCCGCGCCGGCCCGGCAGTGGCCGCTGCTCGCGGTCCTCGGCACGGTCGGCCTCGGCCTGGTGATCGTGGGTACGGACCCGTTCGCGGCCTCGGCCCGGGTCGGCACCCTGCTGATCGGCGCGGCCCTCCTCGGCGCCGCCGTCCTGCGGCGCGTGATCCCCTCGGTCGGCATGCTGGCCGTACGGTCCCGCTTCACCGACCTGGTCACCTACAGCCTCTTCGGCACCGTGATCTGTCTGCTCGCCCTGATGCTCCAGCCGGACCCCTGGCTGGAGATCCCGTTCCTGGAGGACCTGGTCCACTTCTTCGTGGGACGCGAGTAACCGGACGCCCGGCGGTCACCGCCCGTCGCCCCCTTCGCGGGGGCGGCGGGCGTCGTCGTGTCCGCGGGTCCGCCCGGCACGGCCGTTGTGACCCGTGGCACGGAGGTGACGATTCCGTCGCGGTGTGATCGTCGGTCCGGGATGGGAGACTGGACCGTCGGGCCCGAGGCGCGGATACGGGGAGCCGCGTCGTCGCCGCGAGCGTGCTCGCCCCGGCCCGAGTACCGGACGGACGTCCGGGGGACGCAGGGGGGTTGGACATGCCGCAGTGGAAGGCGCTGCCGGAGGGGCTGGACCCGGACATCCGGGAACTGACCGAGGAACTGCGGCGGATCGTCGACGGCAGCGGGCTCGACATCGCCGGGCTCTCGGTCGCGACCGGCTTCGGCGTCACGTCGTGGGAGCGGTATCTCGACGGCCGGGTCCTGCCGCCGCAGCGGGCCGTCGCGGCGCTCGCGGAGCGGACGGGCACCGCCGCCCACGGACTGACGTCGCTCCGGAGCCGGGCCGAGCGCGCCTGGCGCCGGCTGGAGGCGGGCCGCGACCGGGCCACCGAGCAGCTGAGCCTGGCGCGGACACGCAGCTGGGCGTCGGTGCCCGGAACCGTACAGCCGTCGTCCTCCCCCGATCCATCGCCTTCTTCCGAGCCCGCCGAACCCGCCGAGCCCGGTCCGTCACCACAGACGGCCGCCGGTTCCGGTTCCGGTTTCGGCTCCGACTCCGGCTCCGATGCCGGTGCCGTCACGGACGACGGGCGGCCCGTCTGGAACGCGGTCCTGCCCGACGACGGCGGTCCCGCGACCCCGCCGCGGGGGGCGTACCGGGTCCCCGAGGGCG